>JADGON010000335.1 GCA_017882945.1 Acidimicrobiia bacterium
CGTGGGCATGAGCTCCGCGGGAAGGTCGCGGTAGCGCGGGTCCTCGGACGGATCCCAGTCCAGGGGCGGCGGCGGGACGTCGTACGAGCGCCGCCACTGCTGGAGCTTCTCCTCGCCGAACTCCTCCCTCGTCTCCTTCTTGTCCTTGCCCTGGAGATCGCCGTAGTGCCGCTCGTTGAGTCGCCACGACCGCCGCACCGGGATCCATGACCGGTCGCACGCACGCAGCGCGAGCTCGGCGGTGTGGATCGCCCGGACCTGCAGCGACGTGTGCACGACGTCGGGGAGCATCCCCTTCTCCTTGAGCAGCTCGCCACCGTGGATCGCCTCCTCGACGCCTTTCGGCGTGAGGCCGACGTCCACCCAGCCGGTGAACAGGTTCTCGAGGTTCCAGGTGCTCTGCCCATGGCGGAGCAGGATCAAGGTCGACATAGCGTCAAACTAGGCCGTGGAAGGGACCAGACCATGAACACGGACGGCTTCTACGGCCGCGAGCAGGCGGCGATCCACCACGACCGCTTCGGTGACCTCGCCCTCGACGCGGCTCGCCTGCTGGCCGGGCTGCTCGTCAGCCGCGGCCTGACCAGCGGCACCGTCACCGACCTCGGCTGCGGTTCGGGCATCCTCGCCCGGATGATGTCGGACCTCGGCTACGACGTGCTCGGCGTCGACATCTCGCCCGACATGCTCGAGCTCGCCGAGCGCAGCGCACCCCGGGCGACGTTCCGCAACGAGTCGCTCGTCGACGCGTCGCTCCCTGCTTCGGTCGCGGTCACGGCGATCGGCGAGGCGCTCAACTACGCGACCGACCCCCGCGCCGGGCTCGCCGCCACGACGACCGTCGCCCGACGGGTCTACGACGCGCTCGCGCCCGGAGGGATCTTCCTCTTCGATGTCGCGACCCCGGGCCGCAACCTCGGCATGGAGGTGCGCGAGCGCATCCACGATCACGACGACTGGATGCTCTGCATGCGGGCCACCGAGACCGAGGACCGGCTCGACCGCCGCATCACGATCTACACCCGCGAACCCGACGGTCGGTACGTCCGCACCGACGAGCACCACGTGACGCATCTCTACGACGCCGACGCTCTGCGCGCGCTTCTCGTCGACATCGGCTTCGATGTCGAGACCCGACCGAGCTACGGACTCGACCGCTCCGACTCCACACCTCCGTCCGGCTGGTCGGTGTTCGTGGCGTCGAAGCCGCGCGCCTGACCTAGGGCGTCGGCAACCCGACCGTCTTGGTCTCGAGGTACTCCTCGAAGCCCGCGATGCCGTGCTCGCGCCCGAGCCCGGACTCTTTGTAGCCGCCGAACGGAGAGTCCGGACCGAACCACTGACCGCCGTTCACCGCGACGGTCCCGGTGCGCAGGCGCTTCGCGATGCCGTAGGCCCGGTCGAGATCGGTGCCGTTCACCGCACCCGAGAGCCCGTAGCGCGAGTTGTTCGCGATGCGCACCGCGTCGTCGTCGTCCTCGTACGGGATCACCGCGAGCACCGGGCCGAAGATCTCTTCCTGCGCGATCGTCGAGTCCGGGTCGACGTCGACGAACAACGTCGGCTCGACGTAGAAGCCCTTCTCGAACTGCGGCGGGCGACCACCACCGACGAGCACGCGCGAGCCTTCGCGCTTGCCTTGCTCGATGAGACCGAGCACCCGCTCGCGCTGGCGCGCGTTGATGAGCGGGCCCTGGAGGTTCGCCGGGTCGGTCGGGTCGCCGTAGGTCCAGGCTTCGAAGCCCGCCTTGAGCAAATCGACCGCTTCGTCGTAGCGCGAACGCGGCACGAGCATGCGCGTCGTGATCGCGCACCCTTGGCCGCCGTGCATGCACACCATCGCACCGCTCCCCATCTGCGCGGGGAAGTCGGCGTCGTCGAGGATGATGTTCGCGGACTTGCCGCCCAGCTCGAGGAACACCCGCTTCAGGGTGTCCGCGCCCTGCGCCATGATCCGCTTCCCGACGACGGTCGAGCCGGTGAAGCTGATCATGTCGATGTCGCGGCTCGCGCTCAGCACCTCGCCGACCGCCGCCGGATCACCCGAAGTCACGACGTTCAGCACTCCGGGCGGGATGTCCGTGTACTCCGCCACGATGCGACCGATGTGTGTAGCGCTCCAGGGCGTATCGGGAGCAGGCTTCAGGATGACGGTGTTCCCCGCCGCGAGCGCGGGAACGATCTTCGAGAGGTTGAGCATGAACGGGAAGTTCCACGGCGTGATCGCGCCGACGACGCCGATCGGCTCGCGCAGGACGCGCCGCGCGCTGCGCATCCCGAAGAACTCATGGACCGGGAGGTCGTACTCCCAGTCGATGCGGTCGATGCACTCGATGTCCCACTCCATGTCGTCGATGCAGCTGTCCATCTGCACCGCGTACGTGAGCGTGATCGGCGATCCGACTTCGGCGACGATCTGCGGGCGCAGGGTCTCGCGCTCCTTGGCCAGCCCCTCGTGGAGCTGGCGCAGGCAGCGCTTACGGAGCTCGTGGTCGCTCGCCCACTCGCTCTCCTCGAACGCTCGGCGCGATGACGCAACCGCTCGCTCCATGTCCGCCACCCCGGCATCGGCGACGTGGCCGATGACCTCCTCGGTGGCCGGGTTGACGTTGTCGTAGCGGGCTCCCGAAGCCGCCTCGACGAGCTCTCCGTCGATCAGCATCCGGTGCTCGCCGGTCACCGAGTCCCCCATGGCGCGTCTCCCTCTCGACCGCTGGCGTGCGGGGAGAATACCTGACACGGAAGTCAGGTCCCACCGCCTCACCCGTTCCCGTCGCGGCTCAGAGCTCGCGAGCGGGAATGCCGAACGACGCGCGCACCTCGGCCAGCGGCTCGTGGGCTCGCGCCAGATGGTCGATCGTGGAGAAGTCGCCGGCGCACTGGGCACCCCGCCAGAACGCGTGCGCGACCGCCTCGGGTGCCCCCGGGCGGGTGAGGCATCCCTCCTTCGGCACGAGCGTCCCGTCACCGTCGAGGTATCCGGCCTCGTGCACGCCGAGGTTGCCGAGGAACTGGAACCAGTGCGCGTCCGTGTCGTTCATCCCCAGCTGCATCGCTCCGAGCGCGATCTCGTCGACCGCGATCGGCTCGTAGCCACCGATGACGTGGGTCATGTCGTGCGAGACGAACACCGCCGGCATGTTGGTCCCCTGGCCGGGCAGGTCGAAGCCGTACCGCTCGTAGAACTCGACGTACGCGCGCCCGAGCGTCCCCTCTCCGGCATCGGCCAGTGCCGCGAGCCGGGCGACCAGCTCAGGATCCGGCGCCTCGAGGCGACCGGGATACTTCTCCGCGAGCTGCGGCTCGAGCATCGGCTCGGCGAGCTTCCCGCCGAAGAACCGCATGTAGTCGGCCGCGGCCTCGGCCTTCCCCCGATCAACGAGGTCGCGGGCGATCGTGAGCCCGGGCCCCGACTCCCCCATCGCCGCGCAGTACTCCTCGACGCGCGCGGCCTGCGTCGCCGTCACGGGGTGACGGCACAGCTCCACGAACACCAGCATCTCCCGCACCCGGTGCCGCTGGGCCGAGGTCTCGAACGCCTCGACGGCCTCCTGCGGCGTCAGCGGCTCGGCCGCACTCGGGTCGAGATCGATCTCGAAGTAGCCCTTGGCCAGCGCGCCGATGACTGCGAGCTGCTCGGGAGTGGGGCCGCCGTCGACATCGGCCGCTCCGACCATCGCCCGGAGGGCCGGCTCGGCATGGTCGGCGTCGATGACTCTCGGCATGGTCGGTCCGCCCCCTCAGGCTCGCGACGCCCGTGTCCGGCCCGGGTGACGTCGGCGCGTACGCTACTTCGACGTGCGGATCGCCGCGGTCGACCTCGGGTCCAACTCGTTCCACCTCGTCGTCGCCGAGGTGCGCGCGGATGGCACCTTCGAGCCGTTGGTCAGCGAGAAGGAGATGCTCCGGCTCGGCGACGTGGTCAGCCGCGAGGGGCTCATCACCCCCGCCGCCGCCGACGCTGCGGTGCAGACCGTGCGCCGCTTCCGGATGCTCGCCGAAGCTGCCGGCGCGACGGAGATCCTCGCGTGCGCAACCAGCGCGCTGCGGAGTGCGAGCAACGGCGATGCGGTGCTCGACCGCATCGAAGCCGAGGCCGGTGTCTCCGCGGACGTCATCGACGGCCTGGAGGAAGCGCGGCTGATCTTCACCGCGATCCGGACCGCGGTGTTGATCGACCCGGGTCCAGCCGTCTGCTTCGACCTCGGTGGCGGGAGCGTCGAGATCATGGTGGGCGACACCACCGGCCTGCAGTGGTCCGCGAGCGAGCGGCTCGGCGTCGCCCGGCTCAGCGCGCAGTACGTGCTGTCCGACCCGATCTCGAAGCGGGACCGTCGTCGACTCCGTGAGCATCTCGTCGACGTTCTGGGTCCCCTCGCGGTGGACGTCGTCCGCTTCGAGCCCAAGATGGCCATCGGCAGCAGCGGCACGCTCGAGGACCTCGCGCACATGGTCGCGGCCCGGCGCGACGAGTCCGTTCCCCGGTCCCTGAACCAGCTGACGTTCTCACGCGCGGAGTTCGACCCGCTCCACCAGGAGCTCCTGCAGTCCACGTCCGCGCAGCGGCAGCGGATCAAGGGCCTCGACACGAAGCGCGTCGAGCTCATCGTGGCAGGCGCGGAGTTTCTCGCCGCCGCAATGGACCTGTTCGACGTGGACGAGCTGACGATCAGTGAATGGGCGCTGCGCGAAGGGATGGTCCTCGACGCGATCGGCCGTCATGACCCCGTCGATCTCACCGACGACCCGCGCGCCATCCGGCGCGCGTCGATCCAGGCTCTCGCCCGCCGCTTCTCGTGGCCCGAGGCGCACTCCCGTCACGTCGCCCGCCTCAGCCTCGAGCTGTTCGACCAGACCCGGGAGCTGCACGGGCTCGACGACAACGATCGCGAGCTCCTCGAGTACGGCGCGCTGCTCCACGACATCGGCGAACACGTCTCGCACGAAAACCACGACCGGCATGCCGCGTACCTCGTCGCGCACGGTCAGCTGCGCGGCTTCGACCCCGGAGAGATCCTCGTGCTCACGGCGCTCGTCCGCTGGCACCGTCGCGGCGAACCCAAGCCGTCCGCGGATCTCGTCGGCGAGCTCGATGACGAGTCGCGCGAGCGCGTCCGGCGACTCGCCGCGATGCTGCGCATCGCCGACGGCCTCGACCGCAGCCGCAAGCAGGTCGTCACCGGCCTGGCGACGCGGGTCAGCCCGTCACTCGTCCTCGTGCGGCTCTCGACCGACGGCGATCCCGAGCTCGAGCTCTGGGGCGCGCGCCGCAAGCGCGAGCTCTTCGAGAGGGTCTTCGACCGCGAGCTCGAGCTCACCGCCCACCCCAGCGGCTAACCCACCCGAGACCATCCGCCGTTGGTCCGAAAACGTTCCGTGGAGGACCCGTTCGGGACAGACGGAGGGGGCGTTGGGGTGGGGTTAGGGGCCGATGGGGCCGCTGACGGTGTGGAACACGATCCGGGCGGTCGTCTCCACCACGTCGGCACGGGTGGCGCCGTACGACTCGAGGTCGAGGTGGAACGCCGCCATGCGCTCCATCATCGCGACGAGTGCGGCGGCTGCCGCGTACGGAGCGATGCCCGCCACCGCGTTCTCCGCGACCTTCCGGGACAGCCCCTCGGTGATCGGTTGCAGCGACTGGTTCCGCACGTCCCGGAATCGCTGGTCACCCTCTTGGGCTGCGAGGTTCCGCGTGCGCAGGACCGCCCGGTGGTCGTCCCAGAAGAGCAGGAAGCCGTCGACGAGCCGGCGGGCGGACTCGAGTCCTGCCTCACCGCTCCAGCGGGGTTCGAGCAGATCGACAAGCGGCGCGCTCTGCTCTCCCACCGCTTCGGCGAGCGCGAGCACCGCCTCGTCGACGTCTCGGAAGTACTGGTAGAACGTCGCCGGCGACGTCCCCACCTCGCGGGCGATGTCGACGACGCGCAGGTCCCGAAGCCCCTTGCTCTCGAGCAGCGCGCCGGTCGCGTCGAGCAGCCGGCGACGGGTCGCAGCACCCCGCTTGCCGAGGGCGCGGCCGTCGAGCGCGCTCGCTGCTCCGTTCACCGCTGCCACGGCGTGCAGGCTACCTGACGCTCCCGTCAGATCATCTGGCGACGCCCCGAGGCACGGGACGCCGGAGGCCCCGCGCTACAGCGGGTCGCCGCGGGAAAGGAGCGTGCCCGGATACGGGGTCATGAGCTCTTCGCGCCAGCGGGTGAGGTAGCGACGGGAGGTCGCGCGCCACCGGCTGATGCGCTCGTCGGCACCGGCGTCGACCGCGCGTCCGAGCCGCTCGTGGCCCTCGGGATCGGTGGCCCACACGGTCATCACCTCGGTGTCGGTCATCAGCACCTCGTACAGCCCGACGACGGTGTGGCCGTAGTCGCGCATCACCGGCTCCCACTCCTCACGCACCGCGGCGAGGTACTCGAGCGCGGCCCCGGGACGGCACTCCGAGAGCTCGTGCACGAACACGGAGCCTGATACCTCGTCGCGGCGCAGACTCGCCAGCGTCGGGCACCCGGGAGCGGCGCCGAGCAAGCGGTCGAACCCGCCCGAGCGCACTTCGAGCGCGGTCTTCCACCACTCGTTCAGCGCCGGGTTCTCGGTCCGGCTCAGGTTGGTGCTCTCCATGAGCCGGCGCCAGCCGGTGCGCCCTTCGAGGCACTCCCAGATGTTGACGACCTGTGGCCACCGACCGGTGGAGCCCATGACGTAGAAGGTGCCGAGGAGATCGAGGCCGCGACCCGCCGCCGCTTCGGTGTTGAAGCCCGCGGTGTGCTCCATGTAGCGCATTGCACCTTCGCCCACGATGTCCACGTACTCATGGAGGAACAGGTCGCGGTCGGCCACGGCGGCGGACACTACCGGACCGGCATCAGAGGTCATGCGAGGATGCGCACCGTGGAGACGGTGGGAGATCTGCTGCGGGATGCATCGGCCGATCTCGCGGCGGCGTTCGCGGCGGCTCCCGTTCCGGGGGCGCTCAGGTACGCGCTCGATCTCCCGGTCCCGCCCCGCACCGGAACCCCGGTCGGGCAGCTCGACCAACCTCGCGGGCGCACCGCGCTGCTCGCCGGCCCCGGCGTGCTACGCGATCGTGCAGTCGACGGGCTGCGCGAGCTCGCGGACGCCGCGCACGTCGGCGTCGCCAACACCTGGGGTGCGAAGGGCGTCTTCAACTGGGACAGCCCGCACCATCTCGGCACCTGCGGCCTGCAGGCGCGCGACTTCGAGCTGCTGGGCTTCGCCGAGCTCGACCTGCTGTGGGTCGTCGGGCTCGACCCCGACGAGTCGCCGCCCGAGCGATACGAGCTCGGAGCGCGCGTCGTGCCGATCCACACCGGAGACCTCGCCGCGTTCGCGACCCGGGTCGCGCGGTCGCCGTACCCGATCGAGCCACCGCCGCTGTTCGAGCGATTGGCCGCCGTCGCCCAGCCCGGGTACGTCGACGAGCGCTTCCCCCGCCATCCCGCCCGCGCGGTGATGGACATCAAGCAGCGGATGGCACCAGGAGCGATCGTGACCGCGGACCCCGGGCCCGCGGGACTCTGGGTCGCGCGCACCTTCCCGACCGACGCGCCCGGCACCGTGGTCGTTCCCGCGGTCGCGACACCCGGCATCGGCGTCGCGCTCGCGCTGGCCGCGGCCCGGGCCGGGCACCCCTCGACTGCGGTGACCGTCGAGCCCCTCGACGACACCACCCGCGCGCTCATCGAGCTCGCCTCGCGCCTCGACGCGCCGGTCGTGATCGAGGTCTGGGGCGACGATGTCGACCTGTCATTGACCGCGTTGCTCGTCGAAGCCGCGGGACCCGTCGTAGCGTGGGGCTCATGAGCAGCGAATCGCGTGTCGCCATCGTGACCGGAGCGTCGTCGGGAATCGGTCGGGCGATCGCCGTGGCACTTGGATCCCTGGGCTGGAAGATCGCGCTGGGCGGGCGCCGAGCTGACAAGCTCGACGAGACGGCCGGCCTCGTCAGCGAGAACGGAGGTGAGGCCTTCCCGCGTACCCTGGACGTCACCGACGCGGTCTCGATCGACGCGTTCGTCACCACCGTCGCGGACGTGATGGGGCCAGTCGACGTCCTGGTGAACAACGCCGGGATCGCCATCCCGGGCCCGTTCTGGGAACTCGCGCCCGAGCAGCTGGAGCGCGAGATGCGGACGAACCTCCTCGGTCCGATGCTGTGCGCGCGGCGCGTGCTCGGTCCGATGATCCAACGGGGCCGCGGTGACGTGGTCTTCGTCTCGTCGGACACCGCCCGCGCCCCTCGACCGCGCATGCTGGGCTACAGCGCCACCAAGGCGGGCATCGAGGTCGCGGCCCGCGCGCTGGTGATGGAGCTCGAAGGGACGGGAGTCCGGGCGACGACCGTCCGCGTCGGGCCGACGCTCACCGACTTCGCGTCCGAATGGTCGTCGGAGCAGGTCGACGACCTGATGAGCTACTGGCCCAAGTACGGGATCCAACGCCACTTCAACACGCTCCACCCCGACGATGTCGCCCGCGCCGTGGTGTACGCGGTCACCTCGCCTCCGGGCGTGCACGTCGACCTGATCGAGGTGCAGCCCGAGGCCCCGACCGAGCCCTGAGCGCGCGGTCGGGTCGCGGAACGTCGACCCGAAGGGGCGCGGTAACCTGCCGCGATGCAGCTCGATGACCTCATCATCGTCAGCGTCGACGACCATGTCGTCGAGCCCCCGGACATGTTCGAGCGCCATGTGCCCGCGAAGTATGCGGACGTCGCGCCGAAGCTGATCCGCAAGGACGACGGCACCGACGTGTGGTCGTTCCAGGGCTTCGAGGTGCCGAACATCGGGCTCAACGCGGTCGCCGGCCGGCCCAAGGACGAATACGGGATCGACCCGACGTCCTTCGACGAGATCCGTGACGGGTGCTTCGACGTGGAGAAGCGGATCCTCGACATGAACGCCAACGGCGTGCTCGGGTCGCTCAACTTCCCGAGCCTGCCCGGGTTCGCAGGTCGGCTGTTCGCCGCGCTCGAGGACAAGGACACGGCGGTCGTCCTCGCGCAGGCCTACAACGACTGGCACATCGACGAGTGGTGTGGCTACGCGCCGGAGCGGTTCATCCCGCTCGCGATCCCGATGATCTGGGATCCCGAGGCGTGCGCGGCCGAGATCCACCGGGTCGCGAAGAAGGGCTGCCACGCGGTGACGTTCCCGGAGAACCCGGAGCCGCTCGGCCTCCCGAGCCTCCACTCCGACCACTGGGACCCGTTCTGGCGGGCGTGCTCGGACGAGGGGACGATCGTCTGCATGCACATCGGGTCCTCGAGCAAGCTCGTGATGACCTCGCCCGACGCACCGATCGACGTGATGATCGTGCTCCAGCCGATGAACATCGTGCAGTGCGCGGCGGACCTCATCCACTCCCCCGTGTTCAAGAAGTTCCCCGATCTCACCGTCGCGCTCTCCGAGGGCGGCATCGGCTGGATCCCCTACTTCCTCGAGCGGCTCGACCACTCGTACACGACCCACAAAGCGTGGACGGGCGCGGACTTCGGCTCGCAGCTGCCGAGCGAGGTGTTCCTCGAGCACGTGGTGCTCTGCTACATCTCCGATGCCGTCGGCGTGCGCCTCGCCCGCGACATCGGCGTGGATCGCATCACGGTCGAGGTCGACTACCCCCACTCGGACACGAACTGGCCGTTCGCGCCGGAACGGATGATGGAGGAATTCGACACCACGGACCTCACCGACGCCGAGATCAACCAGATCACGCACGAGAACGCGATGGGGTTCTTCAGCTACGACCCGTTCACGACGCGCCCCCGCGAGCGCTGCACGGTCGGCGCGCTCCGCTCCGAAGCCATCGGCTGGGACGTCGAACCCCACCCGGTCGTCGGCAAGGTGCCGAAGGAGCGTTCCGGCCCGGTGAAGATCACCGACCTCACGCCCACCGCCTGAGCCGAGCGCCCAGGCTGGATCAGCCGGGGGTGATCGCGGCCGCGACCGTCGGATCCGGCTTCGGCAGGCCTTGGAGCTGGTACTCGCGGGCCCGGGCGAGCTTGGCCTTCACGAGCGCCGCAGTGACCGCGTACGGCTTCAGCGCCGCGGCGATCTGATCGTCGGTGTGCATCCCCGCCGGGCCGGCGTCCGCGCAGAGCTTGCGCGCCGCCCCGAGCGACGCGTCGTAGAGGTTCTGCGGATCGGTCTTGCCGTCGCCGTTGCCGTCCGACGCCCAGGCGCGCCACGTACCGGGGATGAACTGCAGCACGCCGACCGCGTGATCCCAGACCGGGTCGCCGTCGTACGCACCGAGGTCCGTGTCGGGCACCGGCTGCGTGCCGTTGGTGCCGTCGAGCGGGATCCCGATGATCGGGGGGAACACGTCGCCGTGCACGTCCGCCCGCGCGCCGCCGTGCGTGCCGTGGCCGGACTCACCGTCGGCGATCCCTGCAAGCAGCCACCACTCCAGGCCGCACGTGGGCTGCAGCACGGCCACGATGCGCTCGGCGCGCAGGTACGCGTCGAGCGCCGCGACGGGTATCCCGAGCCCCGCGACCTTGCGGGCGGGAAGGTCGCTCGCGGCCTGGCTGAGTCGGGCCTGCACCGCGCGATCGGCGGCCGGAATCTCACCCGCTACCTCACTGAGCTGCTGTTGCACGCGCACGCTCTCGACTGCGGCCTGCTCCTCGCCGTGGCTCGCGCTGCGCCGTGCCGCGGTCGCGCGCCGAGCGATCGCGCGCAATGAGCTGCCCGCCTCGCCTGCGAGCTTCATCCGACGGCTGAGATCCAACATGTTCGAGGACGGCAGCACCGCGAGCAGATCGTCGCTCGCCCCGCGGTACGCCGCGGCGGCGACCCGGTTCACGAGTTCCTGGGTCTTCTTCAGCGTGGCCTCGGCCTGCTGTTGCGCGGCGGTCAGCTTCAGCGACCGCGCGATGAGCTCGTTGTTCTGCGCGGTCAACGACGCCTGGCGTGACTTCAAGTCGGCGAGCTGGGTCTGGGCCGCGGCGAGGTCGGCCGACGCATCGACGCCCACGCCCGGCAGCAACGGAACCCCGAGGAGGCGCGCGTCGATCCCGGGCATGACCGAACCGGCGGCCGGAGGGACCACCGAGACCGGAGGCATCGCGCGGCGAGTGGCCGCCCCGACGCCCCCGGCACCCGCGAGCATCCCGAGCGGGAGGCCCACGGCTCCGACGACGGCGAGGACGACCGCGCGACGGCAGATTCGCGCCGCGATCGACCGGTTCCGCGCACTCCCAGACTGCAAGGTCTCCGCCTCCGCCCACGGCACCGGGTCCCGGCACCAGGAGCCTCCATTCTGCCCCATCCGGAGGGGTGCGAAATCCGCGAACCGGGCGCCCAGCCCCGTTAGGGTCAGAACCCTTGGTTCGCTTCGATCCGTACAGCTACGAGCACCACGAAGACCCGTACCCCACCTACCGGCAGCTCCGGGACATCGCGCCGGCCTATCTGGACCCGGATCGCGGGTTCTGGGCCCTCTCCCGCCACGAGGACGTCCGGGCGGCGCTCGACGACTGGCGCACGTTCTCCTCCGCGGGCGGGATCACCTTGGAGCGGCGCAGCGAGGGCGTCGAGCCGATGCTCATCGAGATGGACCCGCCCCGGCACACCGAGCTGCGGGCCCTGGTCAGCCGGGCGTTCACCCCGCGCCGGGTCGCCGACCTCGAGGGGCCGACCCGCCAGCTCGCGCTCGAGCTCTCGGCCGGGTTCACGCCCGGCGAGCGCATCGATGTCATCACCGACTTCGCGGGGAAGCTCCCGATGGCCGTCATCTCGGTCATGCTCGGGGTCCCCCGCGAAGACCAGGACGAGCTGCGCGAGTGCTCCGATGCGATGTTGCACCGCGAGGAAGGCAGCGCGGAGCTGACCCCGGCCGGCATCGACGGCGCGACACGGCTCTACGGGTACTTCAACGATCTGATCGCGGTTCGCCGCCGCGCGCCTCGGGACGACCTCGTCGGCGCGCTCGTCGCCGCCGAGGAAGGCGACCGCTCGCTCTCCCCCGCCGAGGTGCTCGGGTTCTGCTTCCTGCTGCTCATCGCGGGAAACGAGACGACCACGAAGCTGCTCGGCAACGCGCTGTTCTGGCTCGAGGCGTTCCCCGACCAGCGCGCGCTGCTTCGCGCCGATCCGACGCTCATCCCCGGCGCGGTCGAGGAGACCCTGCGGTTCGACACTTCGACCCAAGCGCTCGCACGCGTCCTCACCCGCGACGTCGAGCTACACGGCACCACGCTCCCCGCAGGACGGAAGGGGCTGTTGCTCTTCGGCTCCGCCAACCGCGACGAACGTCGATGGGACGACCCTGATCGCTTCGACATCACCCGTAACCCGGCCGGGCACCTCGCCTTCGGCCATGGGCTCCATCACTGCCTCGGTGCACCGCTCGCGCGGCTCGAGACCCGGGTCGCGCTCGACGTGCTGCTGCCGGCCCTCGGTGACTACACCGTCGACGTCGACGCGGCGGTCCGGGTCCACTCGGGCAACGTCCGCGGCTTCGCCCGATTGCCCCTGGAGCTCGCCCCATGACCAAGAAGAGCACGAAGCACCACGTGCGGATCGGGAAGGACCCGGAACGGCTGAACCGGCGGTTCTGGGACGAAGACGCGGACGACTACCAGGCCGAGCACCAGTCCCAGCTGGACGTCTCCACGATGGGGTGGGGCGTCTGGGACCTCCCCGAGGCGGAGCTCCGCATCCTCGGTGATCCAACCGGGCTCGACGTGCTCGAGTACGGGTGCGGCGCCGCGCAGTGGGCCATCAAGCTCGCACGGGCCGGCGGGCGCATCACGGGGCTCGACCAGTCCCGCGGGCAGCTCCGGCATGCCGCGACCAAGGTCACGGAGGCCGGGGTGGACGTGCGCCTCATCTGCGCAAGCGCGACTGAGTCACCACTTCGCGACGCGTCGTTCGACATCGTCTTCTGCGATCACGGCGCGATGAGCTTCTGTGACCCGTACCGCACCGTCCCCGAGGTCGCGCGCCTGCTCCGGCCCGGCGGACTGTTCGCGTTCAACATCTCGACCCTGCTGCGGAACCTCTGCTGCGACGTCGGCAGCCCGGATGCGCCCATCACCCGCCGGCTGCACGCGAAGTGGTTCGGCGCGCGTGCCTTCGACTGGGGAGACGGCACGATCGACTTCCAGATTCCGCACAGCGAATGGATCGCGCTCTTCAAGGAGCACGGCCTCGTCGTCGAGGACCTCCTCGAGCTCCGCGCGCCGAAGCGCGCTGCGAGCACGTACATGGACTACGTCGATCACGACTGGGCCCGTCGCTGGCCGGCGGAGGAGGTCTGGAGAGTGCGCAAGCAATGATCGGTGTCTCCGAAACCGCGTTGCTCGTACCCGTAGCTGCGGCCGAGCCCCTCGTGCGCCGTCATCGGCTCGCGCTCGATCCGGTCGCGCCGCTCGGCGTTCCGGCCCACATCACGGTGCTCTACCCCTTCGTGCGGCCGGAAGCAGTCGACCAGACGGTCTACGACGCGATCACGGAGGTGCTCACCCGATTCGAGGCGTTCGACTTCTCGCTCAACGCAGTGCGCCGGTTCGACAACGGCCTGCTGTATCTCGCGCCCGAGCCGACGGAGCCCTTCGCGGCCATCACCGCGGCGCTGAACGCCCGTTGGCCCGAGCACCCGCCGTACGGCGGCGCCTTCAGCTCGGTGATCCCACATCTGAGCGTCGCGATGGCGGACGGCCAATCGGCGGGCACGCTCGAGTCGGAGCTCAGCGGCGGACTGCCGGTGCAGAGCCGGGCCGAGGCGGTGTGGTTGATGGAGGGCCAGCCGGAGGACCGCTGGACGATCCGCGCGGTCTTCCCGCTCAGCGCCGATCGAACGTGAACCCTGCCGCCTCGCGGTCCCAGGTCGCGTCGGTGACCCCGTCGTCACGCAGCTCGTACTTCAACACGCGACCGACGGGGTTGCGCGGCAGGTCGGCGCGGAACTCGACGTAGCGCGGCACCGCGAAGTACGGCACCTGGTCGACCGACCAGCGACACAGCTCCTCTTCGGTCACGGTCACGTTCTCCTGGAGCACGGCAGTGACCTTGACGTCGTCTTCGCCCTGCTCGCTCGGGACTGCGTGCACCGCAACATCCTTGATCGCCGGATGGGCGAGGAACGTCCGTTCCATCTCGAAGCTGGAGATGTTCTCACCGCGCCGGCGGAGGTAGTCCTTCTTGCGGTCGACGAAGTAGAGGAACCGGTCCTCGTCGACCCGGCCGAGGTCGCCGGTGTGGAACCAGAGGTTGCGCAGCACGTCGACCGTCGCCTCGGGACGGCGCCAGTAGCCCGCGAACATCAGGTTCGGCCCGGTCGGCCGGCAGACGATCTCGCCGATCTCGCCGACCGGCACCTCGCGGTCCTCGTCGTCGACCAGCCGGACCTCGAACTCCTCGTCGTTGAGCCGGCCGGCTGCCGCGTGCTTGTTCGCCACACCCGCCGGGAGCAGCGAGATGAGCGACGCCTCGGTGAGCCCGTAGCCGCCGCTGAAGGTCGCACAACCGAACCGCTCCCGCCAGATCCGATCGGTGTCGGGAGGCATGGGGGCCGCCGCGCACAGGCGCAACCGGTGGCCGGCCTGTTCGGGGACGTCCTCGGCATTCGCGATGAGGATCGCGAGTGATCCGAGCATCGAGAGCATCGTGGCGTTCGTGCGCTTCACCTCGGGCCAGAAGCGACTGACCGAGAACTTGCGGACGATCGCCGCGCTCCCCCCGGTGATCAGCGTCCCGACGACGCAGACCGAGATCGCGTTGAAGTGGAACAGCGGCAAGGGCGTCAGCACGACATCGTCCGCCCGACGTTGCCAGGCCCGCGCGATTTGTTCGGCGAGGGCGACGACGTAGTGATGCGGGAGCATGCAGCCCTTCGAGGGCCCGGTGGTTCCCGCGGTGTAGATGAAGCAGGCCAGATCCGAGGGACCGATGCTCGGCGCCGGCGGCGGCTCGTCCGAACCGGACCAGAGCAGCGATTCCCAGTCGAGCGTCGGTACTGCCGCGCTTCCGGCGTCGGTGGGACCGACCACCACCACGGCACGCAGCTCCGGGAGGTCCGCCTCGGGCGCGGAGCAGACCTCGGCCACCCGATCCGCCAGGCTCGCCTGCGCCACCACCACGCGCGCACCGGAGTC
>JADGON010000336.1 GCA_017882945.1 Acidimicrobiia bacterium
CGTGCATCAGCACCGGCCGAGGGATGTCGATCGGGACCGTACGGCTGATCTGGCCGCGAGGTGAGACGACGCCGTAGATCAGGTAGGGCGGTTCGGGCGAGTAGCGGAACCAGCACAGCTCGTCCCAGACCGGGTCGATCTTGGGATGGGCCGTCATCGCCCCGGGCAAGGCGCCGTCGAAGGTGTGCTCACCCACGGTGCCGAAGCGCCAGGTGAGCTCGTAGGGCGCCCCGCCCTCCCAGAGCGAGAGGATCCGACCGGCGTGCGCGACGACGCTCGTGTTGGACCAGTTCTTGGCGGCGTTCGCCCCGCGATCCGGCCCGCCCGCCGCGTTGCCGTTGGTCGCCGCGCCGTTGGTCGCCGCGCCGTTCGTCCGCGCGCCGCGGGCGTCGAACGTGCCGGCGGAAAGCGAGTGCCCGACGTGGCGTTCGGCGACCAGGTCCGTCGTGAGCACCCAGCGGTTGCGATACCGCGCCCGGCCCTGGCCCAGGGTGACGATGTGGAGCATCCCGTCACCGTCGAAGGGGTACTGCCATCCCTCGGCGCGAGGGAACTGGGCGTTCGGCCCGTTCCGAACGTAGGACCCCTCCAGCTCCGACGGGATCGCGCCCTGCACCGGCAGGTCCATCGTGTCGAGCTCGTCATCGACCGGCTCGAAGTAGCGCGCGTGGTAGCCACTGCCCTGCTGCATCCGCTCGGATTCGATGACCGGTTCGATCATGCCGCTCTGCCTCCTCAGGCCAGCCTCGCGGGGATGATCGGCCGGTCCCACGGGTGCCTTGAGGAGGCCACTCTGCCCCGTTTTGGCCGTTGAGGGCGATCGCGTCCCCAATTCTCGCTCAGGCGCCGGCCGGGACCAGGGCCTCCACGGTCACGGGAATGCCGTTGAGCACGGCGTTTCCGGACAGCGGATCGAGTTGGCTGCCGTCCGTGAGCAGGTTCGTGTTGACCCCTGCGTACCGGCCCGCGACCTCCATCTCGGCCCCGGCCGCATCGTGGCCCCAGCCGTGGGGGATGCTGACCACCCCGGGCATGATCCCGTCGGTGATCTCGACCGGGATCTCGAGGGCGCCCACGCGCGACCGGACCCGCGCGTCCGCCCCCTCGACGAGCCCGAGCCGCGCGGCGTCGTCGGGATGGACCTGGAGGGTGCAGCGGGGCTTGCCCTTCACCAGCACCTCGAGGTTGTGCATCCAGGAGTTGTTGGAGCGGAGGTCGCGCCGACCGACGAGGACCAGCTCGCCATTGGCGTGACGGGCGAGCGATGGCGTGAGCCGGGTCTCGACATCCTCGACGATCGCTTCCGGGGCGAGCTCGATCTTGCCGCTCGGCGTGCGCAGCACGTCGGGCAGCCGGGGCTGCAGCGGACCCAGATCCACGCCGTGCGGATTGGCTTCCAGCACATCGAGCGAGAGGCCCTCCGGATCGGCACCGAACCCGTCGCCGTAGGGGCCGGTCCGCAGCATCAGGTCCAGGACACGCTCCGGTCCCCTGCGCCCACCGGTTGAGAGCATCTCGAAGAGCTCGCCCGCGTCACGGCCCTCCACGTTGCTTCCCTCGCGCGCCACCGCCTTCTGCACCTGGCTCGTGAGCACGAAGTCGTCGAGCACCGCGGCGGCCTCGGCAGTCGAACCCTGCCCGGCCACGATGCCGGCCAGGCGCAGCAGCACCTCCCACTCCGGGAGCTCATGAGGCTTCAGCCCGATGACCGGCGGCGAGTAGTTCGCGACGTTGCGCACCGCGAGTGAGTACAGCGCCACGTCGTAGTGACTGCGCGAGAGCACGCCGGGGACGGGGAGGATGACGTTGGCGTGGCGCGTCGTCTCGTTGCGGTAGATGTCGACCGAGACCATGAAGTCGAGTGAGCCGAGCGCGCGATCGAGCGCTCCGGAGTCGGGCGTCGAGAGGACCGGGTTCCCCGCCACCGTGATGAGCGCCCTGATCTGGCCGTCACCGGGCGCCTCGATCTCTTCGGCGAGCGCGGCCACCGGGAACTCACCGAAGAACTCCGGCAGGTCGCGCACGCGACTGTGGCGGCGCCCGAAGCGGACTCCCCGACCGACGCCTGCGGGGGTCCCTGCCTTGGTGGCACCCGTGTTGGCTCCGCCGGTCGCGGGCAGCGTGAACATCGCACCGCCCTCGCGATCGAGGTTGCCCGCCAGGGTGTTGACGACGTCGACCAGCCATGAGGCGAGCGTCCCGAACTCCTGCGTGCACGTCCCGATACGGCCGTACACCGCCGCCCGCTCGGTGGTGGCGAGATCACGGGCCACGCGCCGGATGGTTTCGGCGTCGATGCCACACGTCGGTGCCACGACCTCGGGCGCGTAGTGCTCGGCGAGGCGCGAGACCGCTTCGAGTCCGTCGACGTGCCCCTCGGCGGCGCCGAGCCGCACCAGCCCTTCGCGGATGATCGTGTGTACGAGACCGAACAGGAAGTGCGCGTCCGTGCCGGGTCGGATGAACAGGTGCTCATCCGCCTCTTCCGCAGTCTTCGACCGGCGTGGGTCGACGACGACGAAGCGCCCGCCACGCGCGCGGATGGCGCGCAGGCGGCCGGGGACGTCGGGCACGGTCATCAGGCTGCCGTTCGACGCGAACGGGTTCGCGCCGAGGATGAGCAGGTAGTCGCACCGGTCGAGGTCCGGGACGGGCACGGTGAGTGCCCCGCCGAACATCAGCCCGGCACTGACCTGCTTCGGCATCTGGTCCACGGTGCTCGCGCTGAAGACGTTGGCCGAGCCGAGAGCCTGCAGGAGGACCTTGCCCATGACCATCGCGCCGAGGTTGTGCGCGTTCGGGTTGCCGAGGTACACGCCGACCGCGTCGCGGCTCGCTTCGATGATGGGCCCAAGCCCGCGCTCGATCTCGGCGAACGCCTCGTCCCAGCCCACCTCGCGCCAGGAGTCGCCCGTACGCACCATCGGCGCGCGCAGGCGGTCGGGGTCCGCTTCGAGCTGCTTGAGCGCGGTCCCCTTCGGGCAGAGGTACCCGCGGCTGAAGACGTCGTCGCGATCGCCGCGCACGAGCGTGAGCTCGTCGTCGTCCATGTGCAGCTCGAGCCCGCAGGTCGCTTCACACAACGGGCACGTCCGGAACGCGGTGCGCTTGGCCATGAACCCAGGCTAGGCCCTCATTTCGGATCGCTACAGTCCCTGCCCATGACCGAGGATCGCCTCTACTTCCGCCAGCTGCTCGCGGGCCGGGACTTCGCCGTCGGCGACGAGATCGCCCGTCAGATGGTCAACTTCGTCTACCTCGTGGGCGATCGTCAGACGGGCGAGGCGATGATCATCGATCCCGCCTACGGCGTGCGCGAGCTGGTCGAGATCGCGGGTGCTGACGGGCTGCGCATCGTCGGCGCCTTGGTCACCCACTACCACCCCGACCACGTCGGCGGCTCACTGATGGGATGGAAGATCGAGGGTGTGGCCGAGCTCCTCGGACTCGCCGGGGTCGACGCGCCCATCCATGTCAACCGGGCCGAGGCCCGAGGAGTGCAACACGTCACCGGCGCGTCGGCATCGGACCTCGTCCTCCATGAAGGTGGCGACGTGGTGCCCGTCGGCGCGATTCCGATCACGCTCGTGCACACGCCCGGCCACACACCCGGGAGCCAGTGCTTCCTGGTGGACGGCTGCCTCGTCGCGGGCGACACGCTCTTCCTCGACGGATGCGGCCGCACGGACCTACCGGGCGGTGACCCGGACGAGATGTACCTGAGCCTCACCCAGCGTCTGGCCGCGATCCCCGACGACACGATCCTCTACCCCGGGCACCAGTACTCACCCGAGGCGTTCGCATCCATGGGAACCACCCGAGCACAGAACTACGTGTTCCGCATGCCGACGATCGAGCAGTGGCGCACGATGTTCGGGTCCTGAATCGCGCGCTGCGAGTCACGCCTGCTCCCGCAGGGAGCTCGTCAGCTGAGGTCTCCTCACGCGGGGCGCCGGTAGGCTGCGGGCATGGCTCGCATCGCACTTCCCCAGGGGGACAGCCCCGAGATCGTCCGTGCCCTCTCCCTGCGTCCCGGCTTCGCGGCCGCGGTCGGTGGGTTCGAGAAGGCGGTCTGGGGATCGAGCCTCGACTGGCGGCTCCACGAGCTCGTGCGCATGCAGGTCGCGATCATCAACGAGTGCACGGTGTGCCTCGGCTGGCGTACCCCGCAGGCGATCGAAGCGGGCGTCACCGACGAGCTGCTCGCCGGCGTACCCACCTACCGGACGTTCCCCGACTTCACCGAGACCGAGCGCGTCGCACTCGAGTACACGGAGCACTTCTGCACCGACTCCGCCCGCATCGACGACGAGCTGATTGCGCGACTGCGCGCGCAGCTCGCCGACGACGAGATCGTCGAGCTGACCCTTGTCATCGGGAAGTACCTCTCGATGGGCCGCTTCATGCAGGTCCTCGGACTCGACCAGTCGTGCTCTCTGCAGTTCGACGACGACTCGGGACGCGTCGTCGCCACGTGACCGGTCCGGCCACCGTCATCGTGTGCATCGACTGCGGCGGCCGGGCCCACCTCGTCCAGGAGAACGACCCGGAGTCGCCGTACCGATCCGGTGACGTCGCGGTGTACCGCTGCGAGGACTGCCTCGACCGATGGGACGTCGTGCTCGAAGACGAGGACGTCGAACCCGACTGAGCACGCCTCGGATCAGGGACGGGCCCGGGCTCGCCATCGTTCGCCGTCGCGGGCGAGGTCGATCGGGAAGTCGAACGCCGCGCTGAGCGAAGCCGCGGTCAGGGTCTCCTCGATCGCGCCCTGCGCCACCACCCTCCCGCCGGACAACACGAGCGCGTGCGTGGTGCCGGGTGGGATCTCCTCGACGTGATGGGTCACGAGGACGATCGGCGGGGTCGCCGGGTCCGTCGCGAGCGCACTGAGGCGATCGAGCAGCCGCTCCCGGGCGCCGAGGTCCAGCCCGGCAAACGGCTCGTCGAGCAACAGCAGTCCGGGATCGGCCATCAGCAGGCGGGCCAGGAGCACTTGTTGGCGCTCCCCTTCCGAAAGGACTCCGAACGTGCGCTCGGCCAGCGGCGCGACGCCGGTCAGCTCCAACAGCTTCGCGGCACGCGCTCGGTCCGCCTCGGTGTAGGTGTGCCACCAGGGCTCGAGGGCGCCGTACTTGCCGGTCACCACGATGTCGCGCGCAGCGAGCGACGGGCGCAGGCTCCGCACCACCGACCCGCTCACGAAGCCGACCCGGGCGCGGACCGCTCGCCAGTCCGAGGCTCCGAGTCGCTCGCCCAGGATCTCGACCGAACCACGAGACGGGTGGAGCCGAGCGCCGGCGACCTGCAGGAGTGTGGTCTTCCCCGAGCCGTTCGGCCCGATCACCACCCAGCGATCACCGGGGTCAACCCGCCAGTCCACGTCGGCCAGGAGCGCGGCTCCGTCGCGCACGACCGAGACCCCGTCCAAGCGCAATGCCGTGGCTTCCACTCGATGAGCCTGGCACGCGGCAGTCGCCAGACTCAGTTCGCCGCGTTCCAGGACACGATCGTGACGGTCTTGCCCGGCGTGTTCACGCCGGTGGTGTCGTCGAGCCGCACCACGGCTCGGAGCTGACGGGTGCCGCCGATGCTCGCGACGAGCTCGAAGTAGCGATTGCTGTAGTGCGGCACCCCGCTCGCATTCCCGAACGCGTTGTAGGACTGGCTGACGGTGAGACTCGTCGCCTTCACGGCGGCGACCACCGCGCCTCGTTCGAATTGCGCGATCGTCGTGGCGACGCTCCCGAACCCGAGCTCGATCCTCGACGTGGGCGCGTACACGGTGCCCCAGATGTAGATCTCCGGGTCCTGATTGCCGTAGTCGCCGTACATCCAGACGATCTTCGAACCGGCGGTCTTGGCCTGTAGCCCCTTGGGTGTGTAGGTGGGCACGATCTCGATGCCGTCGAGATCCACCTGCGACGACGGCGAGCCGCTGTTCGGAGTGGTGACGGTGAACTTCACCGTCGCGCCGGTGAGGTCGTCGAGCGACGTGATCCCGCACGTCGCGAGCGAAGGGCTCGAAGCCGAATTCAGCACCTTCGAGTACGTGGTCAGCGTGGTGCTCTGTGGGATGCCGCTGATCGTGCAGCTCCCACCGGCTGTTGTGAGGAGCGCGCTGATGGTCAGGGTGGAGTTCGTCGGGTTCGGCACCTCCCGGTGCGCAACCTTGAAGTTCACGCTGCTGATGCTCTGGCTCGGCGACGCGCCCGGAGCGGCATACCCGTTGAGGGTCACGGTCGCCGAGGCGTTCTTGCCGTTGACGTTGCCGGTGTTGACCACGCCGTCGATCGCCACGAGGCCGGGCGCGAACGGGGTACCCGACCCGGTGATCGGCGCGACCTGGCCCGCGGGCTTGAACGTCGCGGTGGTCGCCACCGTGGTCTGGTCGGTCTTGCGTCCCACGAGGGCTATCTGCTGCTTGGTCGTGTTCGGATCCGGGCAGAGCTCGAGCATGCCGATGTTCTTGACGTCGAACGCGACGTAGTTGGCCATCATCACCTGCACGCCGGCCGCCGCGCGGTTGCACGCGCCGGGGATCGCGGCCCTTGCCGCTGCCACCTGGCTCGTCGAGGCGTTCGGGTTGACCGCGCTCGTGAGCGTCCCACCGATGATGACGCTGCCCGGGATGTCGGTCCCCGAGCCGAAGTTGTCGTTGTAGAGGTGGTCCGTGTTGTAGGCGTCGTCGTATCCGATGCGCCAGGGATCCGAGTCCGTGCTCTGGGCGAAGTCGAAGTAGTAGTCGCCGGGCTTCATCCACACGACGGGGCAGCTGATGCGCTTGCCGGACACGACCGCGGTGAACCCGAGGAGCACGGCATCGCGGTCGAAGTAGGACCCGGGCGACATCGTCGCCACCTTCGACGTCGGGTTGCACACGGGCGCCGGCGCGGTGGGAGGCAGGGACTGGATGTCGGATGCCCAAGGACCTGTGGTCGGGTCGCTGTTGTAGGGACCACCGGGATCGTTGACCGCGGTGTTCGTGTTGCAGATGACGGGAGTCCCGAGAATGGTTCCGCTGCATGCACCGAACGCGGTCACCGAGTCGTCGCCCGCATTGAGGTCCACGCTGTTGCTCGCCGTGATCGCGGAGTTCGACGAGACCGCGCCGTCCACCTTGATGGCGCCGCTGCTGTTGCCGTCGACGCAGATTCCAGGGTTGCCGGATCCCGAGCAGATGCTCGTCGGATACCCGGTCAGTCCGGTCGTGGTCTGGATCGCGTACGCCGGATAGTTCGCACCTTCGAAGGCGACGCCGCTCCCGGTCAGGGACTTGCAGGTCACCGTCACGTTCCCGTTGTCCGACGGCCCGGTGAAGATCGTGGCCGGAGAGGTCGAAGGACACGTCGACGTGCCGAAGCGACCCTTCGTCAAGTCGTTGCGCATGTAGTTGATCGTCGCGTCCACTGCATTCTCGGCGCCGTAGACGTCACTGCGCTGGTTGTGGACGCCCTGTACCGCCATCATGCCGGCCGTGCCTTGCGTCGCCATCGTGGCGACGCCGATGCCGATGATCACGATGAGCGACATGATCAACGCGAGGCTCGCACCATGTTCGCCGTGCAGACGTGGTCGAGGTGTCAAGACATGCATCTAGGTGACCTCTCGAACTGCGTCGATGTTGAAGGTCCCGCCGCCATGAGCGCCGGTGACCATCAGCCGAAGCGACTTGTCCGTGTCGGGCGTCGTGCAGGCGCTCCAGGTCGAGGTCGTATTGTCGAAGCACTTCACCTCTGCGCCCGGTGTCGCGATGCTTGGCGCGATCGTCGTCGTCCGCGTCGGCGTCGTGCTGCCATTGGTGCAGAGCCGGCGCACGAGGATCCGGCCGCTCGTGGTGTCGATGGCATACGACACGGTCGTGAGACCGGTGCGGTCGTCATTCCACTGGAGCGTCACCAGCGGACCCGCGCCGCCGCATACCGTGCCCGCCGGGTTCACCGTCTCGGTGCTCCCGACATCCGGGATCCAGTAGACGGACGCGTAGCGAGGACCGCGCGTCTCGGTGAGGCGGGCCTGGCTGGAACCCACGGTCCTGAACATGACACTGCTGACCACACCGACGGTCACGGAGATGATCCCGAGGATGGCGATCGCCATCACCAGCTCCACCAGCGTGAAGCCGTCCTGGCGCGCGCGACGAGCGGTCACGAGTCACCTCTGCGCTTGAACAGATTCACGCTCTGGGCTGCGGTCCCGTCGGAGCGGACGGCTTTGAGCGTGAGCTGCTGCAGGCCCTGGTCGCCGCCCGCGGGACACGTAGCGCTGAACGCATTCGCGGCGCTGATGTCCGACGACGTCTTGTTGCCCAAGAACTTCACCGCGGTGACGGTGGTGGTGTATCCGGCGATCGGCGTGAACGCGAGATCAGTAGCCGTGTACGGGGTGGTGGCCGGCGGTGTCGTGGTCGCCCCGGCAGTACAGGCCTTGTAGGGCACCTTCTCGAGCGCGGTTGCGTAGCTGCGCAACACGGTCTCGGTGCCGGCGAACCCGCGGTCGGCGTTCGAGACGATGATCGTGCCCGACAGCGCGGTCAGCATGCCGACGCCGAGGATGCCCAAGAGCGCAGCGGACACGATCAGCTCGATGAGCGTGTCCCCCTGCTGTGCCCGCAGTCTGTAGCTCACGCTGTCAGCCCTCGATCGGAGCGCGTTCGGTACGCAACCTTCCCAACGGAGGTTCTCGGCGGCCGCAGCGGCCACCTGTAGGGCGAACGCGATACGGGCGAGCACGTTGTACTGCGTGCCGTTGACATCCACCTGGCCGGCCTGGGTCCGCCGAGCGACCCTTGGATCGAACTCCTTCGGCTTCGCTGCGGTCCCGGGCAGGCTCCGCCGTTGTTGCGGCGTAATCTCCTCCACGTGGTGAGCCGCGGGACCGATCCGTTCGAGGAGACCGAGGATCAGCAGGCGCTGCGCAAGCTCGCCCGCGACCTTGCCGAGCGCGAGCTCGCACCGATGGCCCGGCACTGGGACGAGACCGAGGAATTCCCGCAGGGCTCCTGGAACGCCATCCGCGCTGCGGATCTCTTCGGCATCACGATCGACGAGCGCTACGGCGGCATGGGGATGGGCGACATCGAGGCGGCGATCGTCCTCGAGGAGCTGGCCCGGGCCGACGTCTCGAGCGCGATCCTCGCCCAGCTGACCTTCAACGGGCCGCCCCGGGCGATCGAGCACCTCGGTGGCGAGCCACTCAAGGAACGGTGGCTGCCGTTGGCGGCTTCGGGTGAAGCGCTGTTCTGCATCGGGATCAGCGAGACCGAGGCCGGGTCTGCGGTCAACCACATGCGGGCGCGTCTCACCGCCGACGGCGACGGGTACCGCCTCAACGCGTACAAGAACTACGTCACCGGCGGCCACAAGTCGGCGGCCTGCCTCGTCTGGTGCCGGTTCCCGAACAGCGTCGGGACCAAGGGCATCGGTGCGGTGGTGGTCGACCTCGCCGCGGACGGGGTCACCATCGCGGGCACCCACGAGAAGATGGGACTGCGCGGTACCAGCGAGGCCGAGCTCGCCTTCGACGATGTGCGCGTCGAGCCCGAGGACGTGCTCCTCGTGGGTGACCCGACGAACAGCAACGCGTTCAAGACGCTGATCGGCCACATCAACCACGAGCGGTGCGGCAACGCGGCGATGTGCATCGGCGCCGCGCAGGGCGCGCTCGAATACGCGATCGGCTACATGAACGAGCGGATGGTCGGTGGGCAACCGCTCGCCGGGTTCCAGGGCCTGCAATGGAAGATCGCGGACATGGCCACCCAGCTCGAGGGCGCCCGCTTGCTGATGCAACGCGCGCTCCACCTCGCGGGACCGCACGGCACTCCGCCTGCGCTCGAGACCGCGATGGCGAAGAGCGCCGCCAACTTGGCGGCGAAGTTCGTCTGCGACGAGGCAATCCAGCTGCTCGGCGGCTACGGCTATTCGCGCGAGTACCCGGTCGAGCGCGTCTACCGCGACATCCGCGGCCTGTGCATCGGGGCCGGCACCGTGGAGATCCAGCGCAACTTCATCGGCACGAACCTGTTGAAGGGTCGCGTGCCGAGCGGCAACGCCTGGCGCGCGCCGCTCGTCTGAGGTGGCCGGCCTCCGCGCGACGTACCGGCACCCCGGCTCCACCGAGTACCTCCGTCCCGGCGGCGCGTGGGACGTCCCCACACTCGACGCGCTGCTCACGGTACGAGCGCCAGCCGCGGACGACCAGGAGATCGCCCGGGTCGCGGGCGGGTTGCGGGAGCGAGGTGTCGGCCGGGGCGATGTCGTGTCCTGGCAGCTCCCGAACTCCCCCGCCGCGGCCATCCTCTACCGCGCGTGCTGGCGCCTCGGCGCGATCGCCGGGCCGATCCACCACCAGGCCGGCCCGGCCGATGTCGAGCGCATGCGCGGCGCGCTCGATCCGGCAGTGTTCGTGGAGCCCGGATCCCCTCTCCCCACCGGAAACCCGATCGTGAAGGGGGTGGCTCGCCCGTCCGACATCGCGGTGGCCCTGTTCACCGGAGGTTCGACGGGCGCGCCGAAGGCGGTGCTGCACACCCACCGCGGGCTCGCGCACAAGGCGATCACGATGGCGCGGGTTCACGGACTCCATCGACGCGACGCCGTCCTGATGCCCGCACCCCTCGCTCATGTGTCGGGACTGCTCAACGGCGTGCTCGTCCCCGGTGTCGCGGGGATGCGCTCGGTGCTCATGGCGCGCTGGGATCCCGAGGAGGCGCTGCGGCTCATCGAGACCCACGCGATCAGCTTCATGGTCGGACCGCCGACGTTCTTCGTGCAGCTCATGGCAACACCGGGATTCGATGCTGCTCGCGTGGCGTCGTTGCGGACCGTCTCGTGTGGCGGCGCCGGGGTGACCGCCGCGTTCGTGGTCGAGGCGACCGAACGCCTCGGCGCTCGAGTGAAGCGGAGCTACGGCTCGACCGAGGCACCCACGATCACCTCGAGCACCGCGCGGGACTCGGCCCGGCGAGCCGCCGAGACGGACGGTCGTCCCGTCGGGCAGTGCGAGCTCCGGTTGGCATCCGACGGTGAGCTCTGGCTGCGCGGCCCCGAGCTCTTCGCGGGCTACGCCGACGCGCGCCAGACCAAGGAGGCTGTCACCCGCGGCTGGCTCTCGACCGGCGATCTGGCGACGATCGACGGTCGGGGTTGGCTCACGATCATCGGGCGCAAGAACGACGTGATCATTCGCGGCGGGGAGAACATCGCCGCCGCGGAGGTCGAGGCAGTGCTCGCCGCGCACCCGGCGATCCGCGAAGCAGTGGCCGTCGGGTATCCCGACGAGCAGCTCGGTGAGCGCGTCTGCGTGTTCGTGGTCAGCGACGAGCCGTTCGACCTGGAAGGGTGCCGGGCCTGGTTCGTCGAGCGTGGAATCACCCGCTACAAGACCCCGGAACGGGTGGTGCGCATCGACGCGCTTCCCGTCCTCGCAGCCGGCAAGGTCGATCGTGCAGCCCTACGCCACATCGCCGCGGCGCGCTGCTAGGTTCCCGGAGCCGTGGCAGCACACTCAGCACGATTCCGGTTGGCGTGTTCCCGACGGATCCGTGTCGCGGGCGTGGTGCTCGTGTCCGCCGCGACGGTGCTCTCTGCCTGCGGTGGAGGGAGCAGCCGTTCGTCGCCGCACACCACGCCGACCACCTCCGCGACGCCGGCTGTGCAGGGCCTGAGCGTCGATCTCACCATCACCGGCGCCGCGAACCTGGCCATTCACGGAACAAGAGGGAGCTGTTCGATCCCGACCAACGGCGCTCCCGCGACCTACACGGTGTCGGCGACGGACTACCCCCAGCTCGGACCGTCGGGAAGCATCCGGATCTTCGGCGCGACGACCGTTCCCGGACGCGGCGACGTGGCCCCCAACATCGTGGCGTACATCAACGGCAACGGGTTCGTGAGCCCGATCAACGGCGCCGGGGTCAATCCGTCGGCGAACCAGCACTCGGTGCAGATCGATGCCGCCCTCTCCTCCTCCAGCGGCTCATCACCCGAAATCCTCCAGAACCCCCAAACGCAGCTCAACGCGCACATCACCGGAACGGTGCGCTGCATCTAGAGGGTCTCGCACCGTCAGATGACGCTCTCCCCCGCGTCGACCTTCGGGCGCAGGAGGCTCGCGAGCCGCGCACGGTGCACGACGGAGTCGCCGAAGCTCACCTGATCGAGCTGCGCCCGCTTCAGGAAGAGGTGCAGGTCGTGTTCCCACGTGAAGCCGATGCCGCCGTGCACCTGGAGGGCGCTCGCCATGACGCGCTTCGAAGCGTCAGAACCCCAGGTCTTCGCGGTCGACGCGGCGACGGACTGGTCGTCATCACCGGCCGCGAGACACCACGCGGCCCAGTAGGAAGTCGACCGCATGCCTTCGACGTCCACCAGCATGTCGGCGCAGCGGTGCTTCACCGCCTGGAACGAACCGATCGGGCGCCCGAACTGCACTCGCTCCTTCGCGTACTCGACCGTGAGCTCGAGTGCGCGTGACGCGCCGCCGAGCATCTCGAGCGCGGTCGCGGTCGCACCCTGGTCCAGGAGCGCCTGGACCATGTCGGCCCCGCCGAGCCTCCACGCGGGATCGCGATGCAGCTCGAGCCAGGCGATCGGCCGGGTGAGATCCATCGCGGGCTCGGCCGCCGGGCGCCCTTTGACGTCGAGATCCACCCCGAAGAGCGCGGGCCCGTCAGGATCCGTTGCGACGACAAGTGCGAGATCGGCGACGGACGCGTAGGGAACGGGATCCGGTCGGCCGGTCAAGACCCACTCGCGGCCGGCAGGCTCGGCTCGCACCACCTCCGGATGGCGACTCCACGCGATGCACGCGCGCACCTCGCCCGCAAGCATCCGCTCGACGGCCCGCACATCCCCGACGCGGCGGAACATGTCGATCGCGAGAACCGTGGGCAAGAAGGGCGCGGGCGCCACGTGGCGACCGATCTCCTCGAGCAGGACCCCGAGCTCGACCGCGCCCAGCCCGACCCCGCCTTCGGCTTCGGGCACCGCGACGGCGAGCCAACCCTGGTCGACCATCGCCGCCCAGAGATCGCGGTCCCAGCGCTCGGGCGTCTCGGCGACGTGGCGGACCCGGGTCGTCGCGGCGAGGTCGTCGAGGAGCGCACGAGCCCCATCCCGGAGCGCGAGCTGGTCCTCCGAAAGGTCGAAGTCCATGACGTTCGGACACTATCTGACCTCAGTCTCACGCCCCGTCGGCTGCCGCGCCCAACGCTTCGGTAGATTCGAAGGTGACCACGACGAAGGAGCCTGCCGTGCAGGACGAGAAGCCCGCCTACTTCCGGCACGGCGACACGGAGATCGAGCTCCCGATCGTGCGCGGATCCGAGAACGAGCTCGGCGCGGACATCTCGAAGCTGCGGGCCAAGACCGGCGTGATCACGCTCGACTACGGCTACATGAACACCGGCGCGTGCGAGTCGGCGATCACCTACATCGACGGCGACGCGGGCATCCTGCGCTACCGCGGTGTCCCGATCGAGCAGCTCGTCGAGCGCGAGACACCTTCGTACCTCGAGACCTCGTACCTCCTGATCTACGGCGAGCTCCCCACCCGCGCGCAGATCGACGAGTTCCGGTTCGGCATCCGCCGCCACACGCTCCTGCACGAAGACGTGAAGAGCTTCTTCAACGGCTTCCCCAAGGACGCGCACCCGATGGCGATCCTGTCGAGCGTGGTGAGCACGCTCTCGACCTTCTACCAGGACAGCGACGACCCGCACGACCCCGAGCAGGTCCAGCTGTGCATCCTGCGACTGATGGCCAAGATCCCGACGATCGCGGCGTACTCGTACAAGAAGTCGATCGGCCAGCCGTTCCTTTACCCCGACAACCGGCTCGACCTCATCGAGAACTTCCTCACGATGATGTTCGCGGTGCCGTCCGAGCCCTACGCGGTCTCGCCGACGGTCGTGCACGCGCTCAAGCAGCTCCTCATCCTCCACGCCGACCACGAGCAGAACTGCTCGACCTCGACCGTGCGGATGGTCGGCTCGAGCGACGCCAACCTGTTCGCCTCGATCGCAGCCGGCATCAACGCGTTGTGGGGGCCGCTGCACGGCGGCGCCAACCAAGCCGTCATCGAGATGCTCGAGTCGATCCGGGACAGTGGCGGTGACCTCACCAAGGCGGTCAAGCGGGCCAAGGACCCGAACGACCCGTTCCGACTCTCGGGGTTCGGACACCGCGTGTACAAGAACTACGACCCCCGCGCCAAGATCCTCAAGGGCACCGCGGACCGGGTGATCTCCGAGCTCCATCAGCGCGACGAGCTGCTCGACATGGCACTCGCGCTCGAAGAGATCGCGCTGTCCGACGAGTACTTCATCGAGCGCAAGCTCTATCCGAACGTGGACTTCTACTCCGGTCTCATCTACCGGGCGATGGGCTTCCCCACGGAAATCTTCACGGTGCTCTTCGCCATGGGCCGGCTTCCCGGGTGGATCGCGCACTGGAAGGAGATGATGGAGAGCGACAAGACCAAGATCGGCCGCCCCCGCCAGATCTACACCGGCCCCACCGAGCGCGCGTACGTCCCGCTCGACCAGCGCTAGCCCGACTCGCCCCCCGTCGGCCCCTGCCAACGCCTGGTGAGATCACCGTGGCCTGGCGCATGGACGTGTCCCCGAACGGGGCCTTGGAGACATGTCACGCCTGGACATGACCCCAGCGTTTGGTGGCACTCGGCAGCGCTGTTGTGCACTCATAGCCGTCGCTGCGGATAGATCTCCGTCGCGAGGCTTGTCCCGGCCGTCATGAACCGGCAGGCGCAGAGAGCACCTGGCAGTAGGGCGGTTATCCGTGCGGTGGCGACGCCAGCGATTAGTTCCGGCCTTGGCGAACGTCAGAACCGGTGACAAGCTCAGCTCATGAGGAGGAAGCCACGTGGCCGACGATAGTGTCAGCGCGACCACGGTCATAAACGCCCCGGCGGAGGCCATCTTCGCAGTCCTTGCCGATCCAGCAAAGCACGCCGCGATCGATGGCACCGGCTGGGTTCGCGAAACCCTCGACAGCAAGCCGTTGAGCACCGCCGGGCAGATATTCCGGATGTCCATGTACCACCCGAACCACCCAGACGGTAACTACCAGATGGCCAACCGGGTCCAGAAGTTCGACCCGCCGAGCACCATCTCCTGGGAGCCAGGCAACGACGCCGGCGACGGTACCTTGAGCTTCCCCGGCTGGACCTGGCGCTACGACCTCACGCCAGCTGGACCCTCGAACACCACAGTCACTCTCTCCTATGACTGGTCAGCAGTCCCGGACTCCATCCGGCAGCACATCGGATTCCCGCCGTTCCCTCCGGAGCACCTGGGCAACTCGCTCGCCCACCTCGCCGAACTGGTTACCTCATGATCCGCCCGCTCTCCCGCCACCTACAGCCTGACCCCTGGCCTTGACCAGCCGGAAGAGACACCGAGCACTGCCCCGACACGCCGGTTCCGGGGCGTACGGGCCGACGGCTCACTGGCGTCATTAGCGAACAGTGGCATGCGCCAGCGGCGCCTGACCTTTCGGTGCGAGTCAGGGCCGCCATAGCGACCCCACGCTCCACCGGAACCAAGCTCC
>JADGON010000337.1 GCA_017882945.1 Acidimicrobiia bacterium
CACCCGGCGGGTTCGGGATCGCGTCCACGATGCGTTCGAGCGCGGCGCGGTCCGGCGGCGCCTTGAGGTACTCGACGACATCGGTGTCGACGCCCCGTTCCCGCAGGATCTCGAGCGCGCCGCGGGATTTGCTGCACACCGGGTTGTGGTAGACGACGAACTCGGTCACGGACGGCAATCTACCCACCAAGGCTGTCGCGCAGCGTCTCGAGCTCCGACCGCAAGCTCGCGACCTCTGCTTCCAGCGCCGCGATTCGTTCGGCGAGCCCTCCGCCGCCGCCGGCTCGTTCGGCCGGTGCCGGCGTCGGCGTCGACGTCGACTCGGACTTCCATTGGACCGGTGCGTCGTCGGGAACTCGTGCCGTCACCTCACCGCCTGCTTCGGTGAGGAGCTCACGGACGCGAGCCTCCTTCTGGCCCGGCTCCCGGGCCAGCCGACGGGTGAGGGGCTCGTCGCGACCCGCGAGACGGTCCAGCGCGTCGTCGACCGCGGCCAGGTCTCGGAACGGGTGGAGCCGCTCGGTGCGGCTCTTCAGCTCGCCGGGCGTCTGCGGTCCGCGCAGCAGGAGCACGCACAGCAGCGCGGCTTCTGGTGGACCGATGCCGAGCGCTTCGTCGAGGACGTGTCGGTACTTGATCACCCGGCTTCCGGGATACACGCCCCGCCGCACGAAGCCCCGTTCCCGCAACTCGTCAAGCGCGGTCTCGACGAGGTCCTCGCGGTATTGGACGACCGGCACCCGGTTGGTGGACTGATTGGACGCCGACACGAGCGCGTTGAGGCTCAACGGATACGCGTCCGGCGTCGTGCGCTCCTTCTCGAGGAGGCAACCGAGCACTCGCGCTTCTTCGGGGCTGAGGGGCACGGCTCGTCAGCCTACGGCGAGGCGGGCCAGCTCGGGCCGGGTCGCGCGAGCGCGTGACGCAGACGCTCGAGGTACTCGGAGCGGGCCATCGGGCGCGCACCCAGAGACTCGAGGTGCGGAGTGACCCATTGGACGTCGAACAGGTTGGCGTCACCTGCCTGCAGCAGCTCGACACAGTTGAGCAGCGCGACCTTCGAGGCATCCGTCGCGTGATGGAACATTGACTCCCCCGCGAAGAACCCACCGATCGCCAACCCGTACAGACCGCCGACGAGCTCCCCTTCGTGCCAGGTCTCGACGCTGTGGGCCCATCCGAGACGGTGCAGCTCGCGGTACGCCTCGACGAACGACTCGTCGATCCATCCGTGCGGGCGGGAAGGATCGGCGCACGCGCGCATGACCGCCTCGAACTCGGTGTTCACGCGCAGCTCGAACCGGCGTTGCGACCGGCGCAGCGATCGCGACACGACCATGCCGTCGAGTGGGATCACCCCGCGCGGGTCGGGCGACCACCAGGCGATCGGGCCATCGAGACCCAACCGCATCGGGAAGAGCCCGGTCCGGTACGCCTTGAGCAGCGTGCCGGGTTCGAGATCCGCCCCGACCCCGCAGATCTCGCGCTCGTCAGCCGATTCGGGGGGCGGGAGCTCCCAACGGGTCGGCGGAGGCTCGATCGGCGCGCGCCTGGGCATCGGGCCGCTGACCGGTGTTCAGCGAACGGCCATCGGCGCCGCATCGGGCGAGATCGGCGCGGGAAGATCGGTCGTTCCCATGAGCCACTCGTCGACCGCGGCCGCGCACGACCGGCCCTCGGCGATCGCCCACACGATCAGGCTCTGACCGCGCCCCATGTCGCCGCACACGAAGACACCGTCGACGTTCGTCGCCCACCGCTCGTCGCGCGCGACGTTGCCCCGATCCGTGAGCTCGACCCCCAACTGCTCGAGGAGCCCGTCGCGCTGCGGGCCCACGAAACCCATCGCGAGCAACGCGATGTCGCACGGGAGCTCGAAGTCGCTGTCCTCGATCTTCTCGAAGACCATGCGACCGTCGACGACCTTCTGCTCGACCTCGTGGGCGCGCAGGGCGCGCACGTTGCCGGCGTCGTCGCCGAGGAAGCACTCGGTGTTGACGGCGAACACCCGCTCACCGCCTTCCTCGTGGGCGCTCGCGGTCCGGTAGATGAGCGGCCAGGTGGGCCACGGGTTGGCGTCGGGCCGGGATTCGGGTGGCCGCGGCAGGATCTCGAATTGGTGCACGGACGCGCACCCGTGGCGATGGACGGTGCCGAGGCAGTCGGCGCCGGTGTCGCCGCCTCCGATGATCACGACGTGCTTGCCCGTGGCCGAGAACGGATGCTCGGTGAGGTCACCTTCCTGCACCCGGTTCGCCGGCGGCAGGAATTCCATCGCTTGGTAGATGCCGCGCAGCTCGCGACCCGGGATCGGAAGGTCGCGCCATGCGGTCGCGCCGCCGGCGAGGACCGTCGCGTCGGAATCGCGCTGGAGCACGGCGACCGGAAGGTTCACTCCGACGTTCACGTTCACCTGGAACTCGGTGCCTTCTGCGCGCATCTGCTCGAGCCGACGGTCGAGGACGCGCTTCTCCATCTTGAACTCGGGGATGCCGTAGCGCAGCAGACCGCCGACGCGATCCGCACGCTCGTAGACGGTCACCGCGTGCCCCGCGCGCGTGAGCTGCTGAGCCGCCGCGAGCCCGGCCGGGCCGGAACCCACCACCGCGACCCGCTTCCCCGTGAGCGTCGTGGGCATCACCGGAACGATGGTGCCGTGCTCCCAGCCGTGGTCGACGATGCTGACCTCGACCTGCTTGATCGCGACCGGCTCCTCGTTGATGCCGAGCACGCACGCGGCTTCGCACGGCGCGGGGCACAACCGACCGGTGAACTCCGGGAAGTTGTTCGTCGCGTGCAGCCGCTCCATCGCCTCGTGCCAGTCCTCGCGGTACACGAGGTCGTTCCATTCGGGGATCAGGTTCCCGAGCGGGCAGCCGGTGTGACAGAACGGGATCCCGCAGTCCATGCACCGCGCCGCCTGGGTCTCGAGCCGCTCGTCGGGGAACGGCTCGTAGACCTCCTTCCAGTCGCGCAGGCGCACAGGAACCGAGCGGCGGCGCGGCAGCTCCCGGTCGTACTTCATGAACCCGGTGACCTCACCCATGCGAGGCCGCCATGATCGCTTCGTCCACCGACATCCCTCGCTCTTCGGCGATGCGGGCGGCTTCGAGCACCCGCTTGTAGTCCTTGGGCATGACCTTCGCGAACTGCTCCACCTCGTGGCGCCAGCGCTCGAGAATCCGCCTCGCGCCCTCGGAGCCGGTCTCCTCGTAGTGGCGGCGGATGGTCTCGCGCAGGAATTCGCGGTCGTCATCGTCGAGCGGGTCGAGATCGACCATCTCCGTGTTGACCCGGGTCGGGAACGTGCGGTCGGGATCGTGCACGTAGGCGATGCCTCCGGACATCCCGGCCCCGAAGTTGCGGCCCGTCGATCCGAGCACCACGACGCGACCACCCGTCATGTACTCGCAGCCGTGGTCGCCGACACCCTCGACGACCGCGATCGCACCGGAGTTCCGCACACAGAAGCGCTCGCCCACCACGCCGCGCAGGAACACCTCGCCTGAAGTCGCGCCGTAGAGGATCACGTTGCCGGCGATGATGTTGTCCTCGGCAACGAGGGACGACGTCGCCGACGGGAACACGATGATCCGGCCGCCCGACAACCCCTTGCCGAGGTAGTCGTTGGCGTCACCCTCGAGCCGCAGGGTGATGCCGGACGGCACGAACGCGCCGAAGCTCTGACCCGCGGAGCCCGTGAAGCGGATCTGGATGGTGTCGTCCGGCAGACCACCGCCGCCGTAGCGGGTCGTCAGCTCGTATCCCAGCATCGTGCCGACGGTGCGGTTGACGTTGCGGATCGGCAGCTCGAGCGTCACCGGCTGCCCGTCGTCGAGCGCGCCCTCGCAGAGCTGGATCAGTGTCTGGTCGAGCGCGCGGTCGAGCCCGTGGTCCTGGGACTTCGTGCAGTGACGGTCCTGGACCGACTCGTCGAAGTCGGGGACGTGCAGGATTGGCGTGAGGTCGAGCCCTGACGCCTTCCAGTGCTCGACCGCCTTGCGGGTGTCGAGCATCTCGGCGTGACCGATCGCCTCGGCGAGGCTGCGGAACCCGAGCGCCGCGAGGTGCTCGCGCACCTCCTCGGCAATGAACTCGAAGAAGTTCACGACGAACTCGGGCTTGCCAGTGAACTTCTTGCGCAGCTCCGGGTTCTGGGTCGCGATCCCGACCGGACAGGTGTCGAGGTGACACACCCGCATCATGATGCAACCACTGACCACCAACGGCGCCGACGCGAACCCGAACTCCTCGGCTCCGAGCAGCGCGGCGATGATCACGTCACGACCGGTCTTCAGCTGGCCGTCCGTCTGCACGACGATGCGGTCACGAAGCCCGTTGAGCAACAAGGTCTGCTGCGTCTCGGCGAGTCCGAGCTCCCATGGTGCGCCCGCATGCTTGATCGAGGTGAGCGGTGACGCGCCCGTCCCACCATCGTGGCCGGAGATCAGCACCACATCGGCGTGGGCCTTGCTCACGCCGGCCGCGACCGTCCCCACCCCGACCTCGGCCACGAGCTTCACGTGCACCCGCGCCTTCGGGTTCGAGTTCTTGAGGTCGTGGATCAGCTGCGCGAGGTCCTCGATCGAATAGATGTCGTGGTGCGGCGGCGGGCTGATGAGCCCGACACCGGGCGTCGAGTACCGGGTGCGCGCGATCCACGGGTACACCTTGTGACCCGGCAGCTGCCCGCCCTCGCCCGGCTTCGCGCCCTGGGCCATCTTGATCTGCAGGTCGTCCGCGTTCGCGAGGTACTCGCTCGTGACGCCGAACCGGCCGGAAGCCACCTGCTTGACCGCGCTGCGCCGCAGGTCGCCGTTCGCGTCCGCCATGAAGCGATCCGCGTCCTCGCCGCCTTCACCGGTGTTGGACTTCCCACCGATGCGGTTCATCGCGATCGCGAGCGTCTCGTGCGCTTCCTTCGAGATCGACCCGTAGCTCATCGCACCCGTGGAGAACCGCTTCACGATCTCGGAGATCGGCTCGACCTCTTCGATCGGGACCGGGGGTCGCTCGCCGTCGCGCAGCTCGAAGAGGCCGCGCAGGGTGGCCAGATGACGCGATCGCTCGTCGACCATCGTCGTGTACTGCTTGAAGATGTCGTAGCGCTTGGTGCGGGTCGCGTGCTGCAACCGGAACACCGTGTCGGGGTTGAACAGGTGGAACTCGCCCTCCCGCCGCCACTGGTACTCCCCACCCGTCTCGAGCTCGCGGTGGGCGAGCTCGGTCGGCCGGTCGGGGAACGCCCGCTCGTGATGCGCCGCGACCTCGGCCGCGAGGACGTCGAGCCCGACGCCACCCAAGCGCGTCGTCGTCCCGGTGAAGTACTCGTCGACGAGGTCCTGGCTCAGGCCGATCGCTTCGAACACCTGGGCGCCGGTGTAGGACGCGACCGTCGAGATGCCCATCTTCGACATGATCTTCAGCACGCCCTTGCCCGCAGCCTTGGCGTAGTTCTTGGCGGCCTTGCGCGGGGTGAGGTCCACGTGCCCCTCACGCACGAGGTCGCGCATCGCGTCGAACACCAGATACGGGTTGACGGCCGCGGCGCCGTATCCGACGAGCAGGGCGATGTGGTGCACCTCGCGGGCCTCACCGGTCTCGACGACGAGCCCGACGCGCGTCCGGGTCTTCTCCCGGATGAGGTGGTGGTGCACCGCGGCGGTGATGAGCAGGCTCGGAATCGGCGCGTGCTCGTGGGTGGCGTAGCGGTCCGAGAGGATGACGAGGTTGACGCCACCGGCGATCGCATCGCTCACCTGCCGGCGGATGCGCTCGATCCCGAGTCGGAGACCGTCGCCGCCACCGAGCACCGGGTACAGCGCGTCGATGGTGACCGGCTTGTACGCGGACACGCCGCCGTCCTCGTCGATGTAGCGGAGCTTGGCGAGATCCTCGTTGTCGATCACCGGGCTCGGCAGCACGATCTGGCGGCACGACTCCGGCCCGGGATCGAGCAGGTTCCCCTCCGGCCCGATGGTGGAGCCCAGGCTCGTGACGAGCTCCTCGCGGATGCCGTCGAGCGGCGGGTTCGTCACCTGGGCGAAGAGCTGCTGGAAGTAGTCGAACAGCAGGCGCGGTCGATCCGAGAGCACCGCGATCGGGGTGTCGGTGCCCATGGACCCGATCGCCTCGGCGCCGGTGCGCGCCATCGGTGCGACGAGGAGCCGCTGCTCCTCCTGGGTCCAGCCGAAGAGCCGCTGCTGCTGCACGTGCGACGAGTGCACCGGCGTGAGCACGTCCCGCGGGGGCAGGTCGTCGAGGTGCACCAAACCGTCGTCGAGCCACGCCTCGTACGGCTGTTGGGTTGCGAGATCGTGCTTGATCTCCTCGTCGTCGACGATCCGACCCAGCTCGGTGTCCACGAGGAACATGCGTCCGGGTTCCAGCCGGCCCTTCTTCACCACCTGGGCCGGGTCGACCTCGAGCACCCCGACCTCGCTCGCCATGATCACGAGCCCGTCGTCGGTGACCCAGTACCGGGAAGGGCGAAGCCCGTTGCGGTCGAGCA
>JADGON010000055.1 GCA_017882945.1 Acidimicrobiia bacterium
CGCGCGAGCGAGCCCGACGCAGCGTTCCGGTCTTCGTTCATCGTCGGCTTCCCGGGTGAGTCCGAGGCCGATCACGACGAGCTGCTCGGGTTCCTCCGGGAGGTGCGCCTCGACTGGGCGGGCTTCTTCCCGTTCTCGGCCGAGGACGGCACCCCGGCCGCCACGCGCGACGAGCAGATTCCGGCCGAGCTCGCGACCGAGCGACTGCGCGAGTGCAGTGAGCTGCAAGACCCGATTACCAGGGTCGCGCGCGATGCGCTCGTCGGCCACACGATCGAAGTGCTCGTGGACGGCTGGGACGCCGAGAGCGATGCGCTGGTCGGGCGCACCCACCGTGAAGCGCCCGAGATCGACGGGATCGTGCGGGTCACCGGAGACACGTTCGCCCGGCCGGGTGCGCTCGTCTCGGCGCTGGTCACCGACGCCGAGGGTCCCGATCTCGTCGCGACGGCGGCGAGCGCCGCGCGCGAGGCGTCGTGAGCTCACCCGCCGTGCCGACGAAGCGGTTCGGACCGGGTGCGGTCGCCACGCCGGCAAACTTCATCACCATCGCGCGCCTCCTGCTCGCGATCCCCACACTCGTCCTGATCGAGCGCGAGGGTGCGACCTGGCTCACGGTCTCGCTCTGGTTCGTCCTCTCGTGCACCGACGGGGTCGACGGCTGGATCGCGCGCCGGGACGGCACGACGCGTTCGGGCGCGTTCCTCGACCCGCTCGCGGACAAGTTCCTCACGATCGGTGGCTTCGTCGCGCTCCTCGTGCGTGGCGACGTGTGGTGGCTCCCCGTCGCGCTCATCGTCGGCCGCGAGCTCTTCGTCTCGATCTACCGGTCCGCCGCCGCGCGCCGCGGCATCTCGCTGCCGGCGCGTCAGCTGGGGAAGTGGAAGGCCGTGGTCCAGATGCTCGCCGTCGGCGCGTACGTCCTGCCTCCGGTCCAGAACCTCGACGGCTTCAAGCTCGCATTCCTGTGGGTGGCGGTCGCGTTCACCCTCCTCTCCGGGGTGGACATCGTGCGGCGCGGCTGGCGGGAGGCTGCGAGTGCGAGCTGACGTCCTGGCGATCGGCACCGAGCTGCTGCTCGGCCAGATCGTCGACACGAACTCCTCCTGGATCGGCGAGCAGCTCGCCGCGGTCGGCATCGACACCATGGAGCACCGCAAGGTCGGCGACAACCTCGGCCGGATGGTCGCGGCGATGCGAGCGATGCTCGACGCCGCGGATGCGGTGGTCGTGTGCGGCGGGATCGGGCCCACGCAGGACGACGTGACTCGCGATGCGATCGCCGAGCTCATGGGCGTCGAGCTCGAGCGCCGGGAGGAGCTGGTCGAGCACATCGCATCGTTGTTCGGCACCCGGGGGCGGGACATGCCCCAGAACAACCTGCGCCAGGCCGACGTCCCGCGTGGCGCGGACGTGATCCCGAACCCGATCGGCACCGCGCCCGGAATCCGCGCCGAGATCGGAGCCAAGGTCATCTACGCGGTGCCGGGCGTGCCCTACGAGATGCAGCTCATGGTCAAGGAGCACGTGCTCCCGGACCTGCTCGCCCGCTCCGGTGAGGCAGCCGTCATCGTGAGTCGATCGTTGAAGACCTGGGGTGCGTCGGAGTCCGGGCTGGCCGAGATGATCGCCGACGAGGTCGAGATGCAGGTCAACCCGACCATCGCGTTCCTCGCTCGAGGGATCGAAGGAATCGTCGTGCGCCTCACCGCCAAGGCGGGCACCACCGAAGCGGCGTGGGCGCTGATCGAACCCGCGGAGGCGCGACTGCGCGAGATCCTCGGCGATCTCGTGTTCGCAGTGGATGACGAGACCATGGAGCACGCGGTCCTCACACGCCTCGAAGCGCGAGGTTGGTCGCTCGGAGTCGCGGAGTCACTCACGGGAGGGTTGATCGGCGCGCGCATAGCGAACGTGCCGGGCGCGAGCCGGACGTTCCGCGGGTCCGTTGCTTCGTACGCGACCGAGGTGAAGCGGTCGGTCCTGGGTGTGACCGCGGAGCAGGTCGTGGGCAAGGAGAGCGCGGGGCAGATGGCCCAGGGCGCGCAGCGGGTCCTCGACGCCGACGTGGGCATCGCCGCGACCGGCGTGGCCGGGCCCGATGAGCAGGACGGCCAGCCGGTCGGCACCGTCTGGTTCGCGCTCGCGTTGCCAGGCTTGCCGGTCGAAGCCGTGTCCACCCGACTGCCGGGTGACCGCGAGCGCATCCGGCAGTTCTCGACCATCTCGTTGCTCAACATCCTGCGGATGCGCCTCGACGCCCTGCCGTGAGCCCCGCGCACCTCAAGCGGGCATTCCTGGCGGTTGTACCGCCGGACGACGTGCTCGACGCGATCGACGGCTTGCTCGAACGGCCGAAGTCATCGCGCTTCGCCTGGACGCGACGCGACCAGTGGCACATCACCTTGCAGTACTACGGGCGCATCGCCCAGGTCGACGAGCTCAAGGAGGGCTTGCGCGCCGCGGCCGCGGCGTGGGAGCCGATTCGCATCTCGATCCAGGGCGGCGGCGCATTCCCCAGCCCGGCCAAGGGGCGCGTGTTCTGGTTGGGGGTGGGAAACGGTGATGCGCTCCGGGATCTTCACAGCACGGTCGCGGCGGCAACCCGCCCGTTCATCGATCGGCGCGACCGCATCGACCTGATCCCGCATCTCACGCTCGCCCGGCTGAAGCGGACGACGGATCTCACGCCGGAGGTCGACGCGCTCACGGACGCCCGGGTCGGCGTCCCGTGGACGGTCACCGAGATCGTCCTGTTCGAGAGCGAGGCCCGACCCGGTGGCGCGGTCTACGTCGAGCAGAGCCGCTTCGCGCTGGGCGACTAGTGCTCCGTGAGCCGGCGCTATTGCTCGAAGCGGCTCACCAGGTCTCGCATCGCGGCGAGCTCGGCATCCAGGCACTTCCGGCCGCGGCGGGTGATGGTCGCCCACGTCCGCGGCCGGTTGCCCTCGATGCTCTTGCGAAGCTCCATCAGGCCGGCGTCCTCGAGCACCGAGAGATGGCGACCGAGGTTCCCATCCGTGAGTCCGACGAGGCGCTTCAGGTAGGAGAAGTCGGCGCGATCGGCTTCGGCGAGTACGACGAGGATGCCAAGTCGGTTCGGCTGGTGGACGATCTCGTCGAAGCCCGGAGTCGGATGTGGCTCTGCCGTCACGCGAGCCGTCGCTCGCGTTCGTACGCGACGATGCCGCCGATCGTCATCGCGAGACCGAGCATCACGACGGGCGGGTTCTGGTGTCCGAGCACGACGGTGTCGTTGTGCGCGGTCACGACGGCCCAATGCGCGTAGTTGGTGAGCGCGAGCGTCAGTCCCACCGCGCCGCGACCGCGCCCCATGCTGAGAGCCTCCAGTCCCGCCTCGAGAGTCCGAGCGCGAGGAGTCCGGCGCCGACGATGATCACCTCGACTCTGTACTGCAGAGTCACTCTGTTGGCGAGAGGCGGACAAGGTCCCGAGCGGAGGAAAGGTCAGCGGCGCGACCCCACACCGTTCGGGACGAGTGAGCTGTCGGCGACCATCGTCACGAACGCCGCGAACCCGGGCTTCGGGCTGCGGTCATGGTGCACGAGCCCGTAGCTGTCCTCGATGTCGGAGCCGTTGCCCTTGTCACGAGCGGTGTACCAGAGCAGGGGGCCGGTGAACGCCCAGCCGTTCCAGACGTCGTAGTACTCGCGGAGCCAGACCGCCTGGTCCTTCTCGCTCACGGACCGCGGCCCGCGCGTCGGCGCGCCGACCTCCGTGCCCCAGATCCTCTTCGCGCCGTCGCCGTGCTCGATCATGAGGTCGTGCAGGCGCGCGGTTTGGAGGAACGCGTTGGTCGGCTCGGGTGACGTCGGGCGGTTCGGGTACTGGTACGGATGGTCCGCGACTGCGTCGAGCGAAGGTCCGCCGCCGAGCTCGTAGATGCGCCGCAGGAACGTGAGCGGCGAGATCTCGGCGCCTTGGTCGGGAGCGGGGGAGAGGCCGCCGTTCATGACCGTCGCGCTCGGGTCGAGCTCGTGGATCGCGCTCGACGCGCGTCGCAGGAGATCGGTGTACGCGACCGGGTCGGGGCGCGGTGCCCAGAACGGCACGTGGTTCGGCTCGTTCCAGATCTCCCAGTGGTGGACGCCGAGTGGTGCGTACCGCTGCACGACGACGCGCATGAAGTCTGCGTACGGCGCGGGGTCGTTCGGCGCGCACTCTCCCGCGCGACACCCGGGGTGGGAGTCCCACGTTGGTGCGGAGCCGACGACCGCGACGACGGAGAGTCCGCGAGTCAGCGCGCCGAGGACGACCCGGTCGGTGCCGGTCCAGTCGTAGACACCGGAAGCGGGCTCGACCTCGGCCCACGAGATGCCCGCGCGCAGCCACCGCGCACCGGTGGAGGCCATCAGATCGAGATCCGCTTCGACATCTGCCGGCGATTCGCGCCGGACGAGCTCGTAGCCGTGCGCGAACCCTGCCCGCGATCCGGTGACCGTGAACCGCCGGGCGGGAGCCGGGGCGGGTGCGGCTGCTCCCGCGGTGCTCGAGGTGGTGGTGGACGTCGTCGTCGTCGTGGACGGCCGGGCCGGGGGCGCGGCCCGGCCGCCACCGTCCGCACAGGCGGCCAGGAGGACGATCAGCACGAGGAGCGCGAGTGGCCGGAGGGTGCGCAAGGAGTCGCCAGTCTCGCAAAGCGGGCGGCCCCGGCCCGCGCGCCCCGATCTCCCGGCCATGGTCCTTGCTCCGAACGGGTGTTCGCTCTAGAGTGCACGACACGCGTGGAACTTCAAGCGTGTGATCATGTCCCACCCTCGCCGTAGGGTCGTCGCAACGGCAACTTCCCCCGACCCTGACGCGCAAGCGTCTCCCCATTCAGGAGGATCCACGGTGGATCGTGACAAGTCGCTCGACATGACCCTCGGCCAGATCGAGAAGCAGTTCGGCAAGGGCGCGATCATGCGGCTCGGCGAACGCGGCAACGTGGGGATCGAGGCGGTGCCGACGGGTGCCCTGGCCCTCGACCTGGCCCTCGGCATCGGCGGCCTGCCCCGGGGTCGGATCGTCGAGATCTACGGCCCGGAGTCGTCGGGCAAGTCGACCTTGGCCACCCACGTCGTCGCCGAAGCCCAGCGCAACGGTGGCGTGTGCGCCTACATCGACGCCGAGCACGCGATGGACCCGGTGTACGCCGCGGCCATCGGGGTGAACGTGGACGACCTCCTCATCTCCCAGCCCGACACGGGGGAGCAGGCGCTGGAGATCGCCGACATGCTGATCCGCTCGGGCGCGCTGGACGTGCTCGTGATCGACTCGGTCGCCGCGCTCGTGCCCCGGGCCGAGATCGAAGGCGAGATGGGCGACAGCCACATGGGCCTCCAGGCCCGGCTCATGAGCCAGGCGCTGCGCAAGCTCACCGGCAACCTGAACAAGAGCCGCACCATCGCCGTCTTCATCAACCAGCTCCGGGAGAAGATCGGCGTGATGTTCGGCTCGCCCGAGACCACCCCGGGCGGCCGGGCGCTGAAGTTCTACGCGTCGGTCCGGCTGGACATCCGCCGGATCGAGGCGATCAAGGACGGCACCGAGGTCATCGGCAACCGGACCCGTGTGAAGGTCGTCAAGAACAAGTGCGCCCCGCCGTTCAAGCAGGCGGAGTTCGACATCATGTACGGCAAGGGGATCAGCCGCGAGGGCTCGCTGCTCGATGTCGGTGTGGACCTCGGCATCGTGAAGAAGTCCGGCGCCTGGTTCACCTACGAAGGTGAGCAGCTCGGCCAGGGTCGGGAGAACTCGAAGCAGTTCCTCACCGAGAACGTCGAGCTGATGGTGGAGATCAGCGAGAAGATCCGCCAGGCCGTCGGGCTCGACCTGCCCGAGGACGGCGTGGATCTCACCGCGACAGAAGCCGAGGACCCGGTCGACGCTGAGAGCTGACGGAGCCACGGACGGGATGGAGGAGACGGCCCGCACCGTCCCTCCATCCCGGCTCCGCCCCGAGGATCGCCGCGAATGCTGGGTGGTCCCTGGGCCGAGACAGCCAGACGACGGCTCAGGCTGATCCTGGGGGCCCTACCCGTAGACTTGGCACCTCATGCCTCGCCGCTTCTACGTGAGCACCTACGGGTGCCAGATGAACGAGCACGACTCCCAGCGGATCGCCGGCGTCCTGGCCGACGAGGGCTACGAGCCGGCGAGCGGCCTGGACGACGCGGACATCGTCGTCCTGAACACGTGCTGCATCCGGGAGAATGCGGACAACAAGCTCTACGGGCACCTCGGTCGCCTGAAGACGCTCAAGGCCGAGCGGCCCGGCCTCCAGATCGCGGTCGGGGGGTGCCTGGCCCAGAAGGACCGGGACCTGATCGTCGAGCGGGCCGGGCACGTGGACGTCGTCTTCGGCACCCACAACCTGGCCCACGCCCCGGCGCTGCTGGCCGAGGCCGCACGCCGCGGTGCACCGGTGGTCGAGATCCTCGAGGAGCACGAGGCGTACCCGTCGGCACTGCCCGCCCGGCGCGAGGTGGACCACCGGGCCTGGGTCACGATTCAGATCGGCTGCGACAACTCATGCGCGTTCTGCATCGTGCCGAGCGTGCGCGGCGCGGAGGTCAGCCGCCGGATGGGCGACGTCGTGCACGAGGTGCAGGAGCTCGTCGCGGACGGGGTGGTCGAGGTCACGCTGCTGGGCCAGAACGTGAACTCCTACGGCCGGGATCTCGGCGCGGGGCAGTGGCGCCCGCAGTTCGCCGACCTCTTGCGCGCGGTGGACGACATCGACGGCATCCGCCGGGTCCGGTACACGTCGCCGCATCCCAAGGATCAGCGTCCGGAGACGATCGCGGCGATGGCCGAGCTCGACTCGGTGTGCGAGCACCTTCACCTCCCGCTGCAGTCGGGGAGCGACCGCACGTTGGCGCGCATGCGCCGCGGCTACACGGCGGAGCGCTACCTCGCCCGGCTCGAAGCCGCCCGCGCCGCCATCCCCGATCTCGCGGTGACGACCGATCTCATCGTCGGGTTCCCGGGTGAGACCGACGTTGACTTCGAGCGCACGTTGGAGGTCGTTGCCGCGGCGAGCTACGACGCCGCGTACACGTTCGTGTTCTCACCGCGTCCGGGAACGACGGCCGCGGAGATGGTCGACGACTTCGTTCCCGCGGAATTGGTGCGCGAGCGGTTCGCCCGGCTCGAGGAGCTCGTGAACCGGCACGCCGAGGAGCACCACGCGGCTCGGGTGGGTCGGATCGAGGAGATCCTCGTCGAGGGTCCGTCGAAGAAGGATCCGAGCGTGGTGTCGGGCCGCACCCGCCAGAACAAGCTCGTCCACGTCGCGTCGCCTGGCGGCAACTCCGACCCCCTGCGTCCGGGCACGTTCGCCGACGTCCGCATCACGGCCGCCGCCGACCACTGGCTCCGGGGTGAGCTCCTCGACGTCACCGCGCTCGCACCACCGCGACGCATCCGCATCCCCGTCACCGCAGGGTAGGCATCACGGAATCTCGGAGATCGCATCTCGCGCTCGTCGGGCCCACGGCCTCGGGCAAGTCCGCGCTGGGCCTCGAGCTGGCCCGGGCGCTCGGTGACGTCGAGATCGTCTCGATCGACTCGATGCAGATCTACCGCGGGATGGATGTCGGCACTGCGAAGCCGTCACCGAGTGAGCGGGCGCAGGTCCCGCACCACCTGGTGGACGTCGCCGACCCGTGGGAGGACTGGTCGGTCGCGCGGTTCCAGGCCGAAGCGCGTCGAGCCGTCGCCGACATCGAGGCGCGCGGGAAACGAGCGTTGCTGCTCGGTGGCACCGGGCTCTACGTGCAGGCGGTCGTGGACGACCTCCGGTTCCCGGGTGAGGACCTCGCGCTGCGGGCCGAGCTCACTGCGCGCGCCGCGGAACCCGACGGGCTCGAGACGGCGTACCGCGAGCTGCAACGGCAGGATCCCGACGCGGCCGCGCGCATCGAGCCGACGAACACGCGCCGCATCGTGCGCGCGCTGGAGGTCATCCGGTCGACCGGGCGGAGGTTCTCGTCGTTCGGTCCGGGCATCAACGAGTTCGGATCCACGGTCTTCCCCGTCGTGATGGCCGGCGTGTGGATCCCCCGATCGGTGCTGCGCGAGCGGATCGCGGCGCGGTTCGCGACGATGCGGGCCGCCGGTCTGGTCGAGGAGGTCAAGGCGCTGGCCGCGGACCCGCGTGGGTGGTCTCGCACGGCTCGTCAGGCCATCGGGTACAAGGAGATCCTCGCCCACCTCGAAGGGGACCAACCCGACCTCGAGACCGCCCTGGACGCCGCGGTGCGCCGCACCCGGTCCTTCGCCCGGCGCCAACGGGTCTGGTTCCGGCGGGATCCCCGCATCACCTGGCTCGGGAGCCCGGAGAATTCGTGTGCCGTCCTGCCCGCGCTGCTGGCATGGTGGTGCCCGTGACCGCGCCGTTGACGCTCGCCAAGCTCCACGCCACCGGCAACGACTTCCTCGTCCAGGTGGCGCTCGACGGGACGTCGGGACCTCCCGCGCCCGACGTCGTCGCGGGGCTCTGCGACCGGCACCGGGGAGTCGGCGCCGACGGGCTGATCACGATCGAGCCCGGCACGGAAGGCGCCGACTGCGTGATGGTGCTCCACAACGCGGACGGGGGCCGAGCCGAGATGAGCGGCAACGGCGCGCGCTGCCTCGCGTGGGTCGCGCACCGCGAGGGGGCCGGTGACGGCAAGCGCCTGATCGTCGACACCGATGGCGGGCGCCGCGAGATCGACCTCGAGCTCGACCCCGCCACCGATGCCGTCGTGCACGCGACCGTCGACATGGGGCCCGTGACCTTCGACCCGATCGAGATCCCACTCCACGCGCCGAGCCCCTTTGATCTCGAAGCGACCTTCCACGGCACGACCTATCGCGGTGACGCCGCCGGAGTGGGCAACCCGCATCTCGTCCTCTTCGTCGAGGACCCCGCGACGGCTCGGGTCACCCAGCACGGACCACGGCTCGAGCACGACGAGCGCTTTCCCAACCGCACGAACGTCGAGTTCATCGCGCTGAGCCCGACCGAGCCCGACGCGCTCATCATGAGGGTGTGGGAGCGCGGGGTCGGCGAGACGCTGTCCTGTGGCACCGGCGCGTGCGCCTCGGCCGCAGTCGCGCACCATCGGGGACTGGTGGGTGATCGGGTGGTCGTACACGTTCCGGGCGGCGACCTCACCATCGATCTCGGCACGACGCTGCGGCTCGGCGGACCGGTGCAGCATGTGTTCGATGTCGACGTCGACCTCGAGGGGTTGTGCAGATGACCCAGCGTCACGAAGGTCGCCAACGGAGACGGCTCACCGCGACCGAGGTCGACCTCGGTGTCGTCCGCCAGCGCGCGCTGCTGGTCGGCACCGGAGTGAACGCGCGCGACGTGACCGAGGCCGAGGAGGATCTCGAAGAGCTCGCGCTGCTCGCCGACACCGCGGGCGCGGACCCGGTCGCCACGGAGCTGCAGCGGCGCGATCGCCCGGATCCCGCGACCTACGTCGGCAAGGGCAAGGCCGCCGAGCTGGCGGAAACCGCGGAGGCGCTCGACATCGACGTCGTCATCTTCGACGACGAGCTGTCGCCGGCGCAGCAACGCAACCTGGAGAAGCTGTTCAAGCGCGACGTGGTGGATCGCGTCGCGCTGATCCTCGACATCTTCGCCCAGCACGCGGTGAGCCAGGAGGGGATGGTGCAGGTCGAGCTCGCGCAGCTGCGCTACCGACTGCCGCGCCTGCGCGGTCGCGGCATCGAGCTCTCGCAGCAGGGCAGCGGGATCGGGACCCGTGGGCCCGGTGAGACCCAGCTCGAAGTGGACCGGCGGCGCATCCAGACCAAGATCACCAAGCTCGAACGGGACCTGGTGCAGCTCGCCCGCACGCGCGCGACGCAACGGAAGTCCCGGAACCGTCGTTCGCTGACCACGGTCGCGCTGGTCGGCTACACGAACGCCGGGAAGTCGACGCTGCTCAACCGGCTCACCCACGCCGACGCGCTCGTCGAGGACCGGCTCTTCTCGACGTTGGATCCGAGCACCCGCCGGCTGCGCCTGCCCGGCGGCGAGATGGTCCTGCTCTCGGACACGGTCGGCTTCGTCCGCCGCCTCCCGCACCAGCTCGTCGAGTCGTTCCAGTCCACCCTCGAAGAGGTCGGCAGCGCCGATCTGCTCGTGCACCTGGTGGACGCGGGCACAGCCGAGCCCGAACCGCGGATCAACGCGGTGCGGTCGGTGCTGGGAGAGATCGGGGCGGCCCAGGTCCCCGAGCAGCTCGTGTTCACGAAGTCGGACACGGTCACGCAGGAGACGATCGACCAGCTGGTGGCTTCGCACCCGGGTTCCCTGGCCGTCTCGGCGCGCACGGGCGCCGGCCTCGACGCGCTCCCCAAGGTGATCGGCGACCGGTTGCGCGCGCTCGAGCGGGTGATCGAGCTGCAGGTGCCCTACGACCGGGGCGATGTGCTGGCCGGACTGCATCGGGACGGCGAGGTGCTCGTCGAGGTGCACGAAGAGGGTGGGACCCGGGTGCGGGCGCGCCTGCCCCAGACGGTCACCGGTCGTTACGTGGACTTCGTGGCACCGCTGCCCGGATAGTGTCGCCGCCGTGAGCGAAACGGGAGCGCCGACCGGGGGTTTCGTCCCGCCGCCGTACCCGCACGACCGGCTCGATGCGCTGCGCCGACTCGCCGATGCGCTCCCGGGTGGGGTCGTCGACTGCTCGATCGGCAACCCCGTCGACCCGATCCCCGAAGTCGCGCTGCACGCGCTGACCGAGTCGGCGCCGAGCGCCACGTCGTACCCGCCGTCGAGAGGCACCCCCGAGCTGCGCGACGCCGCGGTCCAGTGGTTCCAGCGACGGTTCGGGTTCCACCTCGACGCGGCGCAGGTGATCGCGTGCGTCGGCACGAAGGAGCTCGTGGTGGCGCTGCCCCACCTGCTGCACCTCCGGGACCCGTCGCGCGACACCATCCTCTACCCGGCGATCTCGTACCCGAGCTACGCGATGGGCGCCGAGCTCGCGGGGCTGCGGGCGGTGCCGGTGCCGCTCGACGACGCGTGGCAGCTCGACCTGGGCCGCGTGAGCGACCAGGACGCGCAGCGCGCGCTCCTGCTCTGGACGAACGATCCGGGCAACCCGACCGCGGCGATCGCGGGCGGTGCGGCGACCGATGCTCAGGTCGAGTGGGCCCGCGCCCGCGGGGTCATCCTCGCGGCAGACGAGTGCTACGTGGAGTTCACCGGCGAAGGGATCCCGCCCACGACCGCGTTGCTCAGCGGAACGGACGGCGTGCTCGCGCTCCACTCGTTGTCGAAGCGCTCGAACATGGCGGGCATGCGCGTCGGGTTCGTGGCCGGCGATGCCGAGCTCGTGCACTTCCTGGGGGAGACCCGCAAGCACGCCGGGCTGATCGTCCCCACCCCGATCCAGGCCGCCGCGACCGCCGCGCTCGGCGACGACGAGCACGTCTTCGTCCAGCGCGATCGCTACGAGCGCCGCCGGGCCCTGATGCTGAACGGCCTCGCCGCCCACGGGCTCATCCACGACGGCGGTCCGGCGCGCTTCTACCTCTGGCTGCGCGCGACGGAGTCGGCCGACGACGGCTGGGAGATCGCAGCCCGGCTGGCCGAGGCGGGAACGCTCGTCGCGCCCGGCAGCCTCTACGGCGCGGCCGGCGCCGACCACGTCCGCCTCGCGCTGACCCAGACCGACGACCGGCTCGAGCTCGCGTTGGAACGCCTCGCGGCGTCGTCTCGACCCGCGTGAACCCGCCTGAGGAGGCTGCACCGAGATGTCCGACCTCGAAGCCGAGATCACGGAGCTCTGGGACAATCGCGACGACGTGACCGCGGTGATGCCCGAAGCGGAGGCCTCCGCGCTCGTCCGGGCTGCGATCGACCTGCTCGACACGGGCCAGGCCCGCGTCGCCGAGGTCGTCGACGGGGAGATCATCGTCCACGAGTGGCTGAAGCAGGCGATCCTGCTGCTCTTCCGGCTCACGAACATGAGCGTCACCGAGACCGGACCGTTCGAGTTCCGGGACAAGATCCCGCTGAAGCGCCACTACGAGGCGTCCGGGGTGCGCGTCGTCCCGGGCGCGCAGGCCCGATGGGGCTCGTACCTCGCGCCCGGGGTCGTGATGATGCCGAGCTACGTGAACATCGGCGCGTACGTCGGTGCGGACACGATGGTCGACACCTGGGCCACGGTCGGATCCTGCGCGCAGATCGGGGCTCGGGTGCACCTGTCGGGCGGGGTCGGGATCGGCGGGGTGCTCGAACCGCCGAACGCGGTCCCGATCGTCGTCGGCGACGACACCATGATCGGCTCGCGCTGCATCGTGGCCGCGGGCGCTCGGGTGGGCACCGGTGTCGTCCTCGGCGCGGGGTGCGTCCTGACCGGTTCGATCCCCGTGATCGACGCGGAGACCGGCGAGGAGATCAGCCGGGGTCACGTGCCGGACTGGTGCGTCGCAGTCGCGGCCACCCGGCCCCGCACCTTCCCGGGTGGCGACTTCGGCCTGGCCTGCGTGCTGATCGTGAAGCGGCTCACCGAAGGCGAGCGCCACGACAAGTCGAAGCTGAACGAGATCCTGCGCGAGCGCGGCGTCAGCACATGACCGTGGTCGACCTCTTCGGGCTCACCGAGGAGCTGATCGCGGTTCCCTCGGTCAGCCGGGACGAGACCCGGCTCGCGGACATCGTGGAGCAGCGGATGGCCGGGCGCGCCCGAGCGCTCTCCGTGGATCGCGTCGGTGACAACGTCGTCGTGCGCACGGCGTTCGGCCGCGACCGGCGAGTGGTGCTGGCCGGGCACCTGGACACGGTCCCGCCGAACGGCAACGAGGTC
>JADGON010000338.1 GCA_017882945.1 Acidimicrobiia bacterium
CGACCGTCCGCAAGCTGATCGCGGGCCGGTGCCGTCGCGTCGTGCTCGCAGGACGCGATCCCGAGGCGCTGGCCCGCCCGGCCAAGGAGCTCGAGGCGGCCGGCGCGACGCACGTCGAGGTGGTCGCCTTCGACGGCCTCGACTTTGCGTCGCACGACGAGTTCGTGAAGCGCGTCTTCGGCGACCAGGACTTCGATCTCGTCCTGCTCGCATTCGGTGTCCTGGGTGACCAGGAGCTCGCAGAGCACGACGCCGCCGAGGCGCGACGCATCGTCGAGTCGAACTTTACGGGAGCCGTCTCCGTGCTCGTCCCCGTGGTCGAGGCGCTGCGCGCGCAGGGTCACGGCACGGTCGTGGTGCTCTCCTCGGTCGCCGGTGAGCGCGCGCGCAAGTCGAACTTCGTCTACGGATCGAGCAAGGCGGGACTCGACGCGTTCTGCCAGGGCCTCGGCGACAGCCTCGTCGGCAGCGGCGTCCGCATCGTGGTCGTGCGACCCGGCTTCGTGCACACGAAGATGACGGAAGGGCTTGCCCCGGCTCCGCTGGCCACCGATCCGGACGCGGTGGCCGACGCGATCGTCTCGGGGCTCGGGCGCGGGGCTGAGATCATTTGGGCCCCGGGACCGCTGCGCTACGTCATGTCGGTGCTCCGCCACGTCCCTCGCCCGGTGTTCCGCCGCCTGCCTCTGTGAGCGGCGAGGAGGGGCCGGGCGCGAAGCGCCGGGTCGCGGCCTTCGACTTCGACGGCACCCTGAGCCGGAAGGACTCGCTCGGTCCGTTCCTCGAGCTGGTCTGCGGGCGCAACCAGCTCTACCGCTCGCTCGCAATGCGCGCGCCCGTGCTCGCCGGCATCGCGGTCGGCATCGGTGACCGCGATGCCGAGAAGGAACGACTCGTCGGACGGTTGCTCGTCGGCCGATCAGCGTCGTCCGTGCGCGATGCCGGGGCGCGGTACGCGCGGACACTCATCGAAGGAGACGCGCTCCGCCCCGACATGCTCGAACGGGTCGCCTGGCATCGCGCCGAGGGCCACGAGATCGTGATCGTGTCGGCATCGCTCGACGTCTACCTCGAACCGCTCGCTCCCCTGCTCGGCGTGGACCGCGTCTTCTGCACGCGACTGGGTGTGGGGGCCGACGGCCTCCTCGACGGAACGCTCCAAGGCGGCAACGTGCGGGGGCTCGCGAAGGTCCTTCGGATCCGGGACTGGCTGGGCAACGACCCCACCGAGCTCTGGGCCTATGGCGACAGCGCGGGCGACCGGGAGCTGCTGGCGGACGCGGACCACCCGCACAAGGTCGGACGCCCCGCGAAGGGTCGCTGAGCGTCGCCGAGGGTTGGGCAACGAGCCCCCTCGGTACACTCGCCCGCCATGTCTGACCCGGGTCGGCGCAGCCGAAGCACGCTCTGGTGGGCGCTCGTCATCGGAGGGCTGGTCGTGATCGCGGCGGTCGCCGCAGTGGCCATCCAGCGCAACGTGTTCCCGTTCTACAGCGGCGACCACGACGAGCCCGTCTACCGGTTCCAGGCCGCCATGATGCGCAACGGCACCATCACCTTGCCTCGGGCCCAGAACGAGTTCTTCCGACCGTGGCTGTCCGGCCCCACAGGCGACCGGCTCGTGATGGCATTCCCTCCCGGGTGGCCCGCGGTGCTCATGCTCGCCGACTTCACCGGAACGATGTTGGTTGCCCTGGCCGCGGCCGCAGCGCTCACCGTGGTCGCGGGCTTCGCGTTCGCCCGCCAGATGCTCGGCTCGACCTGGCGCGCGGTGCTCGCCGCCGCGATCCTCACCTTGTCGCCATTCACCTTGATGCTCAGCGGGACGTATCTCAACTACGTCTTCGCACTCGGGCTCTACCTGGTCTTCGGCGCCTTGCTCTGGCGCGGGTTGGAACGCGACTCGCCCGGGCTGCTCGTGACCGCCGGCGTCATCCTCGGAGCCGCCTTACTCACCCGCCCCTATGACGCCGTGCTGTTCGCGCTGCCGTTCGCGGTGTACATCGTGGCGACATGCCGACACGACCTCCCGAAGATGGCGAAGATCGCGGGTTGGGTCGCGCTCGGAGTCCTTCCCGCACTCGCGCTCACGCTCGCGGACAATCTCGCCACGACCGGCAAGCTGACCGAGTTCCCCGTGACCGTGCAGAGCGGCGGGTACTCGAAGTTCGGCTGGGGCATCCGCAGCATCGCGTCCGACACCCCGATCCTCGACTTCCACATCGGCGAGGCGTTCTCGTCGATGGGCACGAACCTCTGGGCCGTCCCCACCTGGTTGTTCGGCACCTACCTCACCCTCGGCCTCGCAGTCTTCGGCGTGATCCGACTCTGGCGTGAGGAACGGGCCAAGTGCGCGCTCCTGCTCGGGCTGACCTTCGTCTTCCCGGTCGGATACCTCGTGTGGTGGGCGTCATCGCTCACGACGAACGGTGCACTCGACGGCCTCGGACCCCACTACTACCTTCCGATGCTCGCCCCGCTCGCGATCTTCGCCGCCCACGGCGCCGGCGAGCTGGTGGCGAACCGTCGACGCGTGCTCATCGGGGGGCTGGCGGCCATGGTCGTGCTGACCGCGATCGCGCTCCCGCCGAAGATCAACGAGAAGCACATCGTGGAGGACGCTTCGCGCGACTACTCCCGGCAGGTCGCGCGCGGCCTCCGGCAACGGGCCGGCGCCCCGGCGATCGTCACGGAGGAACGGCGAAAGGCGACCTACATCATGGAGCCGTACCCGTACCTCGCGAACCCACCCGACCTCAAGGCCCCCGTGCTCTACGCGCGCGATCGAGGTGCGCGCAACATCGACCTGCTCGACCGGACGCCCGGGCGTCGCGCGTTCCGCCTGGTTCGCCAGCTCGCCCCCGGTCAATCCATCGACCAGCTGCCGGTCGTCGTCAAGCCCCAGTCGGTGCAACGCGGGCCGCAGCTCGCGCTGCACACCACGATCGTCAACACCGCGGGTGCGTCGACGGTGACCGCGTACGCGCGGCTCGGTCAGAAGGTTCAGCGGCGCCTGCTCGACAGGAGCTCGAAGAAGGGTGAGCGCTACGAAGTGACGTGGACCGTCGGCCCCGACGGCTTCCGGTACAGCGGTCCCCCGGCCCGGCCCATCCCGGCTCGCAAGATCAAGAAGTCCGATTCCCAGGGTCTGCTGATCGTCGGGGCAACGTTCGCGAAGTCGCCGTCCGTCACCGATCCGGACGCGGTGGAACGCCGGTACTACGCCCGCATCAAGCGCGGCAGCAGCACTGGCATCGAGGTGCTCACCGCCGACGAGGAGTGGACGCGCTTCGGGGCCCCGATCCACGCGTGGCTTCCGATCACGGTCGACGCCGCGCTCCAGGTGACGATCACCGGCGCTTCAAGTTCTCCCCCGGCCCATCTGTAGACGCGGCCGGCGAGCCGGGCGGCCGGGGGCGGCGCTTCAAGTTCTCCCCCGGCCCATCTGTAGACGCGGCCGGCGAGCCGGGCGGCCGGGGGCGGCGCTCCAGTTTCTCCCCCGGCCCATCTGGAGACGCGCCCGGCGAGCTCCGAGTTCACTGACACCGGCGTCATGCTACGTTCGCCCGCCGTGGCGGAGACGTGGAGATACGTGGACTGCGGGGCGGTCGACGCCTTCGAGAACAACGCGCAGATGGCGGTGCTCTCCCGCTCCGCGAGCGACAGTGCGCTCCCGATCCTGCAGACCAGCGTCTGGGGTCGCACCCACCTGAACGTCGGCTGGTTCGACGATGTGGACAGCACCCTCGATCTCGAGGCCTGCGAGCGCTTGGGCATCCAGGTGATCCGCCGGCCGTTCGCCGGTGGCGGCACGGCGTTCTACGACGCGGGCTGCGCGGTGATGTGGGGCCTCATGCTCCCGAAGCCCACCGACCCGTCGGCCCCGGTGGACCTCGATGGCGTGATCGCCCGGCTGCAGCCGATCGTGCTCGACGCGCTCGCCCGGCTCGACCTCGAGGCGGTCACGTTCCAAGGGTCCGCCGACCTCCGTTGGATCAACGACCGCAAGCTCGGTGGGATCTCCGCCGGCGACTTCGGTCGCGTGCTGAGCGTCGGAGGATTCCTCAACATCAAGCCGCCGAACCTCGATCTGTACCTCGAAGTCGTGCGGGTGCCTGAGGGGAAGTTCGCGGACAAGCTCGTGTCGGACATGCGCGAGTACGTCTGCACCGCAGAGGAGGTCGCCGGGCACCCAGTCAGCTACGACGACTTCCGCGACGCGCTCACCGACGCGGTGCGGGCCGCCGGGATCGAGCTCGACATGGCCCCGATGACCGAGGTCGAGCGCGGTGCGCTGGCCAAGATCTCGCAGCGCATCGCGAATGACGACCAGGTCCGGCGGGTCTCTTCCGACCGCTTCCGCGCGGAGCACTCGGCGCCGGGCCTTCGGGTTGCGTTCGCGAACCACAAGGCCCGCAAGCTGTGCCGAGCGGGGGTTGCGCTCGATGCATCAGGTCACATCGTCGCGGTGATGATGGCCGGGGACATGCACGTCGCCCCGGCCGACACCCTCGACCGCGTCGGTGAGGCGATCGCCGGCACCGCCGCCACTGACGAGGCGGACCTGCGGGCGCGGATCTCGGCCGTCTGGGATGCCGACGGCGTGCACCAGGCCGACGCCACGATGGGAGTCACCACCGACGACCTGCTCACCGCAGTGACCAAGGCCGTCGCCGCCGCGCAGGCTTGAGCAGGAAGGGGCCGGATGAAGCTCGACGGGTCCAAGATCCTCGTCACCGGTGCGTCGTCCGGGATCGGTGCCGCGCTCGCGCCGCAGCTCGCGGCGAAGGGCGCGACCGTCGGCATCGTGGCCCGGCGCGCGCCGCGCCTCGAGGAGGTCGTGGCCGCATGCCGCACCCACACCCCCGGCTCGACGTTCTGGGCCGCCGACCTCGGTGACGTCGACATCGCGGTCGGCGTCGCGCTCGAAGCGTGGGACCGGCTCGACGGGCTCGACGCGCTCGTCAACAACGCCGCGATCGGGAAGCGCAAGCTCACGCAGACGCTGACGCCCGAGGACGTGGACGTGACGATGCAGACCAACTTCTTCTCCCCCGTCCGCATGGGGATGGCCCTGCTGCCTCGCATGCTCGAGCGTGGGACAGGATTGATCGTCAACGTGTCGAGCATGGGCGGGCGGCTCGGCATCCTGCACGAGGCGGCCTACAGCGCGTCCAAGTTCGCATTGTGTGGGTGGAGCGAGAGCATGCGGATGGATCTCGACGGCACCGGCGTGAAGGTCAAGCTGGTGCTCCCGGGTCCGATCGAGACCGAGATCTGGGAGGTGCGGCCCGGCGAGCTGCCCGGCCTCTACGACGGCCCGTTCGTGACCGCAGCCGACTGCGCGGCCGACATCGTCGCGGCCATGGAGGACGACGAGGGGTTCGAGTACTACACGCCCGAGGAGGTCCCGGGCGGCTGGCGCCAGAAGGATCTCGTCGTGGGCAAGACCCAGAGCTGCGACGACTTCCTCACGGGCATGGCCCAGATGACCTGAGCCGGGTCAGCGGGCGGGGAGCCAGGTGCCGTGCAGACCGGCGGGAACCCGGCGCGGCAGCTCGACCGAGGCGACCGGCTGGGCCGCGAAGTCCTCCGCGTCGATGATCACGAGATTGCTGCGGTCGTGCACCACGTTGTAGGTCAGGGCCAGGATCCAGCCGTCGCCTTCGGTCGTGCTCCCGGGGCGGGCCACGAACTGCGGCTCACCGACGATGACGCCGTCCTTGAACCGGTGCTGGACGACCGCGTTGCTCTGCAGGTCGTACCGGATCAGGGTGTCGAATCCCACGCCGTTCGGGCGGCCGTCGCCGTGGGTGACCGCGGCCACGTAGCCGTACCGGTACTTCAGACCGGCCCGACGATCATCGATGCGCGGCATGTCCACGGGCGTCGTGTCGAGCATCTCGTCGCTCACGATGCCGCGTCCGAGGTCGACCACGGAACGGTGCAGGGCCGGACCCTGCTCGATACCGGCCGCAGTGTCGAGCTCGAAGCTCGGCCGGTGCACGTAGTCGATGACGATCGAGTCGCCGTCGTTGTACGCGTTCATGAAGTGCATCGCGTAGCGGTTCTCCACCGGGAACCAACGCACCCGGTCGTGCTCACCGTCGCGTGACATCACGCCGATGCGCGTGCCGTGCTCGGGCTCCCAGCGCACGAGCGGCGCGCCGGTCGCCGCGGACGCCGGGTCGATGACCGCGGGACTGTCGAAGAAGATGACGTGCTGGTCGGTGACCGCGAAGTCGTGCATCAGCACCGGCCGAGGGATGTCGATCGGGACCGTACGGCTGATCTGGCCGCGAGGTGAGACGACGCCGTAGATCAGGTAGGGCGGTTCGGGCGAGTAGCGGAACCAGCACAGCTCGTCCCA
>JADGON010000339.1 GCA_017882945.1 Acidimicrobiia bacterium
CCGCCGCCTCTGGGAGGCCGCGAACGTCATCGCCGCCGACGGCTGGCCCGACGACCTCACCGAGCTTCCCGGCGTCGGTCGCTACACCGCGGGCGCGATCCTCGCCCAGGCCGACGACGCGGACGTCTCCGCGATCGAGGTCAACATCCGACGCGTCGTCGAGCGGTGCGCAGGGTCGGCACTCTCAGAACGCGACGCGGAAGCCTCGATGAAGAATCTGGCGAGACCGCTGTGCGGTCGCGACCGTCTGCTCGCGCTGATGGATGTCGGCGCGTTGCTCTGCCGACCCCGCGATCCCCGCTGTAGCGAGTGCCCGCTGCGCCGTCGTTGTGCATCACACGGCCCGCGTCCCGACGAGCCGCGGTCGCGTCAGCCCGCCTTCGCGGGATCGTTTCGCCAGCGCCGGGGCCAGGTGATGGCCCGCCTGCGCGACAACGGGAACGTCGCGGTCGACGAGCTCGACGAAGAAGCGCTCGCGTCGCTCGTCACCGACGGGCTCGCCGTCGTCCACGGCACGCGCGCCGCGCTCCCCTGAGCCGGCCGGCCCGAACCGGGTACGTGCCTACGCGGGGACGAGCGCGAGGAAGTTGCCGAGGAGGTCGTGGCCGGCGTCGGTGAGGATCGACTCCGGGTGGAACTGCACTCCTTGGATGGGGTACTCCCGGTGGCGCAGACCCATGACGATGCCGTCGTTCGTCTCCGCGGTGATCTCGAGGCAGTCCGGCACGGAGTCACGGGCGACGATGAGCGAGTGGTACCGCGTCGCGGTGAGGGGATCCGGGAGCCCGGCGAACACACCGGCCCCCTGGTGACGGACCTCCGAGGTCTTGCCGTGCATCACGCGCTCGGCCCGCTCGACCCGGCCGCCGTACACCTGACCGATGCACTGGTGGCCGAGACAGACGCCGAGCACCGGTACGCCGCGCTCACCGAACTCGCGGATCGCGTCGTTGGAGCGGCCGGCGTCCTCGGGACGTCCGGGCCCGGGCGAGATCAGCACCGCATCGGGTTCCAGCGCGCGCATCTCGTCCAGGGTCACCGCGTCGTGGCGGTGCACGACGGGTTCCGCGCCCAGCTCCCCGAGGTACTGCACGAGGTTGTAGACGAACGAGTCGTAGTTGTCGATCACCAGCACCCGGGCGCTCACAGTCGGACGCTACCGGAGCGATCGGACGCGGCGACCCGGATAACCTCCCGCTGTGCCGGTCTCGAAGGGGAAGCGATCCCGCTACACACCGCCGCCGCCGAAGAACCGGCCGCCGAGCCCGATGTGGGTGCCGGCCGTGATGTTCGCCCTGCTCGTCACCGGGACCCTCGTGATCATCACCAACTACCTCGGGCTCCTGCCGGGCGAGCAGCAGAACCGGTATCTCCTGCTCGGGCTGGTCGAGATCACCGCCGGCTTCATCTTCGCCACGATCTACCGCTGACCGGCGCCTGACCGCCCCGAGCTGCCCGGGTGCCGTGTAACTACAGGGTTGTCGTTCCCCACAGACTGGGGAAGAACCTGTGGATAACTCCGTGGCCGCCCCGGCTCGGCGCTCAGCCGACCAGGACCATGTCTTCCTTGCAGTGCCGGGGTGGATCCGGCTCTTCGGCGTCGCCGGGGGCCGAGGTCATGGTGACCTCGGCCCCGCAGACCATGCACCGGTAGCGGTAGTCCACCGCGCGCAGGGTCGACAGGTCGGGCTCGTCGGGCGGTCCCGGCCGCATCATGGCGCGGATGACCCGCACCGCGAGCAGGTACAGCAGGACCGCGACGACGACCGCGATGAAGATCCGGACGGCAAGGGGCACGGGGACTCGGTTCGGAACCCCTCGGGATCAGCCGAGGCGTTCGATGATGGTGGCGTTGGCCATGCCGCCACCCTCGCACATGGTCTGGAGGCCCCACCGGCCACCCGTGCGCTCGAGCTCGTTGAGCAGCGTGACCATGAGCCGGGCGCCCGACGCGCCGAGCGGGTGGCCCAGCGCGATCGCCCCACCGTTGACGTTGACCTTGGTCATGTCCGGGTGGTGCTCCTTCTCCCACGACAGCACGACCGGTGCGAACGCCTCGTTGATCTCGACGAGGTCCATCTCGTCGAGCTTCATGCCCGCGCGCTCGAGCACCTTCGTCGTGGCCGGGATCGGACCGGTGAGCATCATCACCGGGTCGACGCCCGCCAACGCGAACGTGTGGAAGCGGGCTCGCGGGGTGAGACCGAGCTCGGTCGCCTTCTCTTCGCTCATGATCAGCAGCGCGGCGGAGCCGTCGGTGATCTGGGAGGAGTTCGCGGCGGTGACGACGCCGTCCTCTTTGAACGCGGGCTTCAGCTTGGCCAGCGTCTCCATCGAGGAGTCCGGCCGGATGCCCTCGTCGGTGCGCATCGTCTCGGCGCCATCGTCGCCCTTGATCTCGATCGGCACGATCTCCCGGTCGAAGCGACCCTCGGCCGTGGCCTTCGCGGCCCGCTGGTGCGACTGGAGCGAGAACCGGTCGTTGTCCTCACGCGAGATGTTCCACTTCTCGGCGATCAGCTCGGCCGAGATGCCCTGGGGCACGAGGTTCGGGTACCGCTCGAGCATCCGCGGGCCGAACGGCATGCTGCCCTGGATGAACGACGCGCCCATCGGGACGCGGGTCATGTTCTCGACGCCCGCGGCGATGACGACGTCGTACGCGCCGGCGATCACGCCCTGGGCCGCGAAGTGCGCGGCCTGCTGGGAGGACCCGCACTGGCGGTCGACCGAGGTGCCCACGACCGTCTCGGGGAACCCGGCGGCGAGCGCGGCGTTGCGACCGATGTTCACGGCCTGGTCCCCGACCTGCATGACGCAGCCCATGATCACGTCCTCGACCAGTGCCGGGTCGATGCCGGTGCGCTCGACGAGCGCCTGGATGCTGTGGGCCGCCAGGTCGACGGAGTGGGTGTCCTTCAGCTTGCCGTTGCGACGCCCGAGCGGGCTGCGGACTGCGTCGACGATCACTGCGGTGGTCATGGGGGCCTCCAGATGCGCGAACTTGACCGTTCGGTCAAGTCTACGTCCGGCCGGCCAACTACATTCCAGGCCCGTGCGGGACATGGATCGCTCGTTGGGCGACGGCGGGATGGCATTGCTCGGGCGGCTCGGCGTCAGCTTCGAGCGCTACGGCGAAGGCTGGGTCGAGGCGACCTGGATCCCGACCGAGGACGCGTGCAACCCGGCGGGTCCGGTGCACGGCGGTGTCTACGCCGTGGTGCACGATGCGGCCATGAATTTCGCCACGAACGCGGCGCTCGAACGGGGTGACCGCGGCGCCACGATCTCCATCACCTACTCGACGATGCGCACGGCGCAAGCCGGCGACTCACTTGCGGTCCGCGGCGAGGTGATCCGCCTCGCCCGCCAGATCGCCTACCTCGAGACCACCATCACGAACGCCGACGACGAGCTCGTCTCGAAGGCGAGTGGCACGTTCATCCTCCGCCGTCGCGAGCCGACGTCATGACGACGCGAACGGTCGTCGTCGGCGGTGGGATCATGGGCGCAGGCATCGCGTACGAGGCGCGCGTGGCGGGGTTCCCGGTCACGATCGTGGAGTCGAAGCCCGAGTTCCTCGAGGCGGCCGAGGCGCGCGTCGGGCACTACGAGTCCCGGGCCCGCTCGAAGGGAGCCGAGCTCGCAGGGTTCGGATCGCTCGACCTCACCACGGACCTCGCCTCGGCGGCCCAGGACGCCGACGTGATCGTCGAAGCTGTCTCCGAGGACCTGGACCTGAAGCGCTCGATCTTCACCACGGTCGGGAGCGCGGCCGGCGACGACACCGTGCTCGCGTCGAACACCAGCGGCTTGCCCATCGAGGTGCTCGGGGCCGCCAGCACCCGGCCCGCGCAGGTGGTCGGCACGCACTTCTTCAACCCGGTGCCGGCGATGCGGCTCGTCGAGGTGGTGCGCTCGGTGGAGACGAGTGACACCACGCTCCACCGTGCGCTGGACTTCTGCCATGCGCTCGGCAAGGAGACGGTGGAGATCCGCGATCTGCCCGGCTTCGTCACCACCAGGCTGGGCACGCTGCTGATGTGCGAGGCGATCCGCGCGTACGAGCAGGGTGTCGCGTCGGCCGAGCACCTCGATACCGCGATGAAGCTCGGCTACAACCACCCGATGGGACCGCTCGAGCTCGCGGACCGGGTCGGGCTCGACACGCTGCTCGCGATCCTCGACGACATGCGCGAGGCGTTCGGCGACGCGTTCCGCGCGCCGCCGCTGCTCCGGCAGATGGTCGCGGCGGGCAAGCTGGGCCGCAAGAGCGGCCGCGGCTTCTACGACTACTCCTGACCCGGAGATGGACACCCCCCGAGGACCGCGTACCAAGCGCTTCCGGTTCGGCTGGCTCGTCGAGATCGCGGTCGGCATCGCCCTCTACTTCGTCTACGACACGTTGCGCGACCGCACCATGGGCACGTCGGCGAGCGCGCTGCGCAACGCCAGGCAGGTCGTGGACATCGAGCGGTTCTTCGCCATCTACCAGGAGCACCGCATCCAGCATGCGTTCCTGGACTGGCACTGGTTCATCTCGTTCTGGAACATCTACTACGGGACGATCCACTTCGTGATGCCGGTCATCGCACTCGTCGCGATGTACCGCAAGACCCCCGTCCGCTACGTCCGCTGGCGCAACGCCCTGCTGTTCATGCTCGCGTTCGGGCTCATCGGCTTCTGGCTCTACCCGCTCACCCCACCCCGGCTCATGCCGGCGCACTACGACTTCGTCGACGCCGCGTCGCGGTTCTTCAACTTCGGCCCGCAGCAGCGCATCGGGCTCAAGGCGAACGGGGAGCCGACCGCGGCCGCGCGCGCCGCGTTCGGGAACCTGTACGCCGCGATGCCGAGCCTCCACGTCGGCTGGTCCACCTGGTCCGCGCTCGCGCTGCTTCCACTGGTCCGGCGACGCTGGCTCCAAGCCCTCGTGTGCCTCTACCCCCTGACGACGATCTTCGCGATCGTCGTCACCGGCAACCACTGGATCCTCGACGCGGTCGGCGGGTGGGTAGTGCTCGCCGCCGGCTACGGCGCGGCGCGGTTGCTCGAGCAGCTCACTCGGCGTGGCGTGCGCGCGGAGCCGTGACCGAGGTTTGTGAGGGAACAACGAAGAGTGGCTCGTCTCCTTGCCATCTCGAAGCACCCGTCTTACCTTGAATCCCGTTACGACCAGGGGGGAAACAATGGGGTCCAGGGTTCGCGTCGTCGCGTTGCTGTTGAGCGTCTTCACGCTCACGACCACGCTCGGAGCCGGAGTCGCGCACGCCGACGATGTCGGCGGCACTCCGGCGGAGATGAAGCCGCGCTTCGTCACCCGGTGCACGTTCTCGCACCGCTTGGCCGACGACCCGATCGTGCACTTCAAGCAGCCGGGCGCGAGCCACCTCCACGACTTCTTCGGCAACACCACGACCAACGCGAAGTCCACGCTGGCCAGGCTGAAGAACGGTGGCACCACCTGCAAGAACCAGAAGGACCTCTCCGGCTACTGGACGCCGAGCCTCAAGGTGAACGGCACCCTCGTGGACCCGACCCAGGTCAGCGTGTACTACTCGAGCGCGGGCAAGGACTTCACGAAGATCAAGGCCCCGAAGCCGGGGTTGAAGATCGTCGCGGGCAGCGCGATGGCGACCGCACCACAGGGCATGAAGATCACGTCGTGGGACTGCGCGGACGACAACACCGTGCTCCCGGGCGTCGACGTGCCGACGTGTCCGATGGGGACACTGGCATTGCACGTGAACTTCCCGGACTGCTGGGACGGGGTCAACCTGGACTCCGCCGATCACGCGAGCCACTTGGCGTACCACGACAAGGGCGGGGTCTGCCCGGCGACGCACCCGGTCCTGCTCCCACGGATCCGCGTCAACGTGCGCTACCCGACGACCGGTGGACCCACCACCGTGCTCGCGTCCGGCGGTCAGTACTCCGGGCACGCCGACTTCTTCAACGCCTGGGATCCCAAGGAGCTGAAGCGCCTCGTGAAGACGTGCATCAACGCCGGCATCACCTGCAACGCGAACGCCTGACTCGCACGTTCCCTGGGCCGAATGACGAGACCCGGAGCGGCTCGGCGGCCAAGGGTGGTCTGGCTCGCACGTGAACCAGGGGCTACTGGTAGCCCTTCATGATGTGGTCCAACCACCATTGGGGAGCCGCGTTCATGAGGGTGCCGAGGTCCCAGTAGTCCCACCAGCGGGTGATCTTGGCCTCGCGGATCTCGAACACGGAGACGAACGGCAGCACGACGTGCTCGCCGGTGTGCCAGTGCCACTCCTCGGAGTGCTCGAGGATGACGCGATCCGCCTCGGCCGTCATCGTTCCCGGCCGCGGCACGTAGCGCTCGAGCGGCTCGATCCCGAGCCGGAGCCGCGCCTCGATCGCGTCGGGGCCGCGTGCCCCGTCCTCGGGCGCGGGGACGTCGGTGTA
>JADGON010000006.1 GCA_017882945.1 Acidimicrobiia bacterium
CGCGGAGCCGCCCGCGATCGCCGCCCTGCTCTGCGACGACTACGAGGTCCGGACCGAGACCGCGCCGGCGACGCTGCTCGACCTCGCGGCACGCGACGTGATCTCGCTCGAGGAGATCCAGCCGGGCCAAACCATCTGCCGGGTACCAACGTCGGCGAAGGCTCCGGCCGACCTCGCTCCGTTCGAGCGGCACGTGCTCTCGGCCCTGCGCGCCAAGGCGATCGACGGGGTGATCCCCGCGACCGCGCTCACGACCGGGACGGAAGACGCGTCGGCTCGCTGGCACCACGAGCTCGCCCGGCTCGTGGTCGTCGACGCGAAGCAGCGAGGTCTGACGATCGACCGTTGGCCCAAGCGCACCATCGGGCTCATCGGCGCGGGGAGCTTCGTGCTCATCGTGCTGCTCCTGGTCTCGGCCCAAATCGGCGGCGACGCCGGGGACCATCCGGTTGCAGCCGGAGTCGCGACCGCGTTCGCGATCGGGGGCGCGGTCCTGCTCGGCGTCATCGCCGGACGGATGCGCCGGTCGTCCGCGCAGCGACCCACACCGGCCGGGACCGCGGCGGAAGCGCGTTGGCTCGGGGTGCGGGCGCATCTCGCGCAGAACGAGCAGCTGCAACAGCTTCCGCCCGCGGCGGTGAAGATCTACGGCCGGCATCTCGCGTACGCGGCGGGGTTCGGGCTCGCCGAACATGCGGTGACCGCGCTGCCGTTCGGCGAGGAGGACGACCACCTCGCGTGGAGCCCCCAGGGCGGCCGGTGGCGTCGGGTTCGGGTCCGTTATCCACGCATGCGACCTCCGGGGTGGGGCCACCCTCCCGTGCTGGCGACTGCGCTCGGCGTGTTCTGGGCCGCGGTCGCGATCATCCTGCTCGTCCGGCTCGCCGGGCGGGTGGGCAGCATCTCGGTCCTGATCGCCACCGTCCTGGCGTTCCCGCTGCTCTGGAGCCTATGGGTGCTGAGCGCGGCGATCCCCGATCTCTTCACGACCCGCGCGATGACCGGCACCGTTCTGCGCTGCCGCGTCCGAGCGCGGGTGCTGACGTCCCAGAACGACCCGAAGTACTGGTACTACGTCGCGATCGACGACGGGACCCACGACCGGATCCGTGCGTTTCGCGTGTCGGAGGACCGCTACCGATCCGTCCGGCAGGGCCAGACCGTCACCGCGGACGTGACACCACGGCTCGGGTACGTGCGAACGCTCAGATGATGCGCAGCTCTTTCTTGTAGATCTTGCGCGGCGCGATCTCTTCGACCTGCGCGGCGATCTGGGCGAAGACCTGGGCGGCTTCGGACTTCGGGTCCGTGACCATGATCGGCGCGCCGGTGTCGCCGCCTTCCCGCAGCTCGGTGACGAGTGGCACCTGTCCCAGCAACGGCACGCCGAGATGGTCTGCCAGCTCCTGTCCACCGCCCGCGCCGAAGATCTCGTAGGCCTTGCCGTCGTCGCCACGGAACCAGCTCATGTTCTCGATGACCCCGATGAGGTCGAGCTCCACCTTCGCGGACATCGCCGCCGCGCGCTGTGCGACCGACTGGGCGGCGATCTGCGGGGTGGTCACGACGATCACCTCGGCGCGGGGCAGGAACTGCGACATCGAGATCGACACGTCCCCCGTACCCGGTGGCATGTCGATGAGGAGGTAGTCCGGCTCACCCCACTTCACGTCGGTGATGAACTGCTCGAGCGCCTTGTGCAGCATCGGGCCGCGCCAGATCACCGCCTGGTTCTCCGGGACGAAGAAGCCCATCGAGATCAGCCGGACGCCGTGGGCTTCCGGCGGGATGATCGCCTTGTCGTCGTCGAGCTCGGGCGGAGCCGAGATGCCGAGCATCCGGGGCATCGAGAAGCCCCAGACGTCGGCGTCGAGCGCGGCGACGTCCTTGCCGCGCTGGGCCAGCGCGATCGCCAGGTTCGTCGTGACCGAGGACTTCCCGACGCCGCCCTTGCCCGAGGCGATCGCCAGCACCCGGGTCGCGGCGTGGGAGAACGGGTTCTCGCCGGCCATCTACCTCTCCTGCTCGGTCCCTGGAGGATTTCCACTATCGACATAGGTAGAATACCGGACATGCCCGCAGAACCCGCGCTCGACGCCGACGATTTCAGCGCTGCGGTCAGCGCGGTGACCAGCGCCTTCGGCGATCCCACTCGCCGTGACATCTACCTGGCCATCCGCGAGACCCCCGCCGGCGTCACCGCGACCGAGGTGGCGGAGCGGTTCGCGCTTCACCCGAACGTCGCCCGCCACCACCTCGAGAAGCTCTCGGCCGGCGGCTACGTGACGGTCGACGTGAACCGGGTCGACGGTGCGCGCGCGGCGGGGCGCCCGTCCAAGCGCTACCGGGTTGCCGAGCAGGACGCCACGCTCACGTTCCCGCCTCGCCGCGACGATCTGCTCGCCACGCTGCTCGCGCGAGCCCTGGACGTGCTCCCACCCGAGCAGGCCGAGGCCATGGCCGAAGAGGTCGGCTTCGACTACGGCAAGACGCTGGCGGCGCGCATGGCACCGAGTGAGGGACACCGCTCCGTGAAGGCGGCGCTGGCCACGGTCGCGGAAGCGCTGACCGCGCACGGCTTCTCGGCCCACGCGGAGTCGAGCGGCGCGTCGCTGACGATCGTCTCGGATTCCTGCCCGTTCGGCGCCGCCGCGCAGGCGTACCCGCACGTGATCTGTGCCGTGGACCGCGGCATGATCCGAGGCTTGATGGCAGGTCTCTACGGCGACACCCAACCGATCTTCGAAGCGAGCCGGCCCGACGGCGACGACCACTGCGTCGCCCGCGTCTGAGTTCGCTGGTGGCCGCGCGCGCCTATCTCGATCACGCGTCGTCCTCTCCCCTGCGCCCGATCGCGCTCGAAGCGATGCTCCCGTTCCTCGCAGAGCATCCGGGCGACCCGGCCCGGCTGCACGCGGAGGGTCGCGTCACCCGGGTCGCGGTCGAGGAAGCCCGCGAGCAGGTCGCCGGGCTCTTCGGCGCGCGGCCCCGCGAAGTCGTCTTCACCTCCGGCGGCACCGAGGCTGTGAACCACGCCGTCTGGGGGGGCGTGCGCCGGGCCGGAGTGGACGGCGACATCGTGACCACCGCGGTCGAGCACTCGAGCGTCCTCGACGCATGCCGCCGCGAGCGGGGCGACACCACACTGGTCGGTGTCGACCGGGTCGGTCGCTTCGACCCGGACGAGATCATCGGAGCCCTCAGCGACGACACCGCGCTCGTGACCGTCCAGCTGGCCAACCACGAGGTCGGCACGCTCCAGCCGGTCGCCGCCATCTGCACCGCGGCGCGCGCCCGAGACGTGCTGGTCCACGTCGACGCGTGTGCAGCCGCCGGGCACGTCCCGATCGACTTCGCGGCGCTGGGCGCCGACCTGCTCAGCATCTCGGCGCACAAGCTGGGCGGGCCCAAGGGGGCCGGTGCGCTGCTGATCCGGCGCGGGCTGCGCATCCCGCCGCTGATCATCGGTGGCGCGCAGGAGCGCGAACGGCGCGGCGGCCTGGAGAACGTGCCCGCGATCGTGGGCTTCGGCGCGGCCGCGGCAGAGCTGTCCACCGATGGTCGCCTGGCCACCGAGGCGGCCGCGGCGCGTCGCATCACGGACACGATCGTGCGCGGCGCGCTCGCGGCGGTTCCGGGCCTCGTGCAGTACGGCGACCCCGACCAGCGGGTGCCCCACCTCGTGTGCCTGGGCATCGAGGGCGTGGAGGCCGAGCCGATCCTGCTGGCCCTCGACCAGCATGGTGTCGCCGTGCACTCAGGCTCGGCCTGCTCGAGTGAGGCGCTCGAGCCGTCGCCGGTGCTCGAGGCGATGGGCGCGGATGCGGACCGGTCCTTGCGCGCGAGCGTCGGGTGGTCCTCGACCGACGACGACGCCACGCACCTGCTCGACGCGTTGCCGGGTATCGTCACGGCGCTCCGCGCGCTCCGAGCCCCCTGAGCAGACCCCACCACCTCGAAAGGCACTGATGAGCCACGACTGGAACGACCTCGCCGGACGACTGAGCGCTTCGCTTGCACTCTCGGCGCCGCCGATCGCGATCAGCTTCCGCCGCGGCCCGGTCGGCGGGATCGCTCCGTTCGACGCGCCGATGCCCGAGCCGCTCCCCGACGGGCGCACCGGTCGGGTTCCCGCGGGCTGCGTCTTCTGGATGCACGCGGCCGAGTCCACGTTCGGCACGGTCGCCGAGGATCACGGCAACTGCAGCGTCGGCAGCCTCACGCACGGGTTCAAGACGCTCGACGAGGTGGCCGGCAACAGCGATGTCGCCGCGCTGCTCGACACCGGCTGGGTGACCATGGATGTCGTGCCGCAGATCCCGGTCGTGACCGAGAAGCCGGGCGCGGTGGTCTACGGGCCGCTCGCCCAGACACCGATCGACCCGGACGTGGTGCTGCTGCGGCTCAACGCCAAGCAGCTCATGGTCGTCTCGGACGCGGTGCCGGGCCTGCGCATCGAAGGCAAGCCGCAGTGCCACATCGTCGCGATCGCCAAGGAGCAGGGTGAGATCGCGGCCAGCGTCGGCTGCGCGCTCAGCCGGGTGCGTACGGGGATGGCCGCCACCGAGATGACGTGCGCGATCCCCGCGTCCAAGGTCGACGAGGTGATCGCCGCGATCGAGCGCAACGCGGTCGCCGACGCGGCCGTCGCGAAGTACGCCGCCGACGACGCGGTGCGCTTCGCCTGAGCTACTTCTTCGCGGCCTCGTAGTACGGGTTCGAGCCCGAGGCGTGGTCGGTGACGTCCACGACCTCCGTGATCTCGGGCACGAACTCGAGGAGCGCGACCTCGATGCCCTGTGACAGCGTGACCGCGGCCATGCCGCAACCCTGGCAGCCGCCGCCCATCCGCAGGTAGGCGATCGGTACCTCGATCGCCACCAGCTCCGCAAAGCCGCCGTGCGCCGCGATCTGCGGGTTGATCTGGGTGTCGAGCACCTCGACGACCTTGGCGACGACCGGGTCCGAGAGATCCAGATCGGGTGCCGCGCCGGACATCGCCGGGGCCAGCTGCGGGCTGTTCGGGTTCTGGAGCAGCAGCCCGCCACCGGAGAGATCGAGGGTGGAGCCGCGGATGTTGTCCGCGTGCTCTTCGGGGACGACGATCGAGAGGTCGTCGCCGTGCTGCACGAGGTCCTGCTCGCCGGCTTCGTCGAGGCGGCGGAAGTACATGTCGTAGGTGAACGCGTTGCCCTGGACCCCGTTGACCTCGAGCCAGAGCGCCAGCGTCTCGGGCTCGGGCTCACCCGCCCGGACCTCCAGGATGCGCTCCCGGGCCGGGTCGGTGATCGTGAGCAGGGCGGTGAGCTCGGACATGTGCACCATGATACGCCTGTGACCCGGGTTCTTCTCCTCGTGCCGACGAGCACCTATCGGGCTCCCGATTTCGTCGCGGCGGCGCGGGCACTCGGAATCGAGCTGGTGGTGGGCGCAGACGACGCTCCGGTGCTCGGCGAGGGCGACCACGTGGTCGCGATCCCACTCTCGGACGTGCCGGCTGCGCTCGCCCGGATCGACTCGCTGGACCGCCGCCGCGGGGTCGACGCCGTCGTGGCCGTCGACGACCGGGGCGTCGTGGTCGCGGCCGAAGCCGGGGCGCGGCTCGGGTTCCCGCACAGCCCCCCGGACGCCGTTGCCGCGACCCGTGACAAGGCGGAGATGCGGCGCCGGCTCGGTGCCGCCGAGGTGCCCCAACCTCGGTTCGGCACGAACGCCGAGCAGGTCGGCTTCCCGTGCGTCGTGAAGCCGACCGGACTCTCCGGGAGCCAGGGGGTGATCCGGTGCGACTCGCCCGAGGAGCTCGACGCGGCTCGGGCCCGGATCGCGGCCTTCTGGACGGGGCCGGTGATCGTCGAGGAGTACATCCCCGGGGTCGAGGTCGCGCTCGAAGGCCTGCTGCGCGGCGGCACCCTCGAGGTGCTCGCGGTGTTCGACAAGCCCGATCGACTCGTTGGGCCCTACTTCGAGGAGACGATCTACGTGACGCCGTCGCGGCTCCCGGCCCGCACACTGGGGCTCGTCGCGTCCGCGACCGAGCGGGCCGCGAACGCGATCGGGCTCACGGAGGGGCCGGTGCACGCAGAGATCCGCGTCCATGACGGCCGGGTCTGGGTGATCGAGGTCGCCGCCCGGTCGATCGGCGGGCTGTGCGCGCGCACGCTCCGCTTCGGTGCGGGCATCAGCCTGGAAGAGGTGATCCTGCGGCACGCGCTGGGGTTGCCACTCGACGGTCTGACCCGGGAACAGTCTGCGGCCGGGGTGATGATGTTGCCGATCCCGCGCGCGGGAGCGCTGACCGAGGTGCGGGGTCGCGACGAAGCGCGGGCCGTCGAGGGCATCGTCGGGCTCGAGATCACGGTGCCTCTGGGTCGCACGATCACTCCCCTGCCCGAGGGCGACCGGTACCTCGGATTCCTCTTCGCCCGGGCGGACACTCCCGCCGCGGTCGAAGCAGCGCTCCGAGCGGGAGCCGCGTGCATCGATATGGTCATCACGTGAAGGTGCTGCTCGTCTCGACCTATGAGCTCGGCCATCAGCCGCTCGCGGTCGCCGGGCCCGCCGGCCGGCTGCGGGCGCGGGGCCACGACGTGGCCTGCCTCGACCTCTCGATCGACCAATGGGACCCGGCGCTCGGTGATTGGGCCGACAAGGTCGCGATCTCGGTGCCGATGCACACCGCGGCGCGTCTGGCCCGCCAGGTCGCGCCGAGCATCGACGGGCCGGTCGCCTGCTACGGGCTCTACGCCGCGATGTGTGCCGACGTGGCGACCGCGCTCGTGAGCCGCGACCCGGACACCGAGCTGTGCCGGTGGATCGAGGACGACCCCACGCTCGTGACCGAGCCCGCGCTGCCCGCCCGCGATCTGCTCGCCCCACTCGAGCGGTACACCCATCTCGTTGCCGGCGGCGAGGAGCAGCTCGTCGCGTCGGTCGAGGCATCGAGGGGCTGCGCGCACCGCTGCCGGCACTGCCCGGTTCCCGTCGTTTACGACGGCCGCATCCGGATCAACGACGTGGACGCGGTCGTTGCCGACGTCGCACAACAAGTCGCAATGGGTGCCCGGCACGTGACCTACGGCGATCCCGACTTCTTCAACGGGGTGCACCACGCGCTCCGGGTGGTGCGGGCAGTCCACGCGCGGTTCCCGGAGCTGACCTTCGACTGCACGGTCAAGGTCGAGCACATCCTCGCCCACGCGGACGTCTGGGAGGAGCTCGCGGCGTCGGGATGCATCTTCGTCGTGTCCGCCTTCGAGTCCGTGAACGACGCGACGCTCGAGCTGCTCGACAAGGGCCACACCGCGGCCGACGCCGCACGCTCGGTCGAGCTCCTGCGCGACCACGGGATCGCGGTCCGGCCGTCGTGGCTGCCGTTCACACCGTGGGCCAGCCTCGACGACGTGCGCGCGATCCTCGACTTCGTCGCGGTGCACGATCTCGTCGGCCAGGTCGACCCGGTGCAGTACACGATTCGACTGCTCGTCCCGGAAGGATCGCTGCTCCTCGGATACATCGACGGGCTCGGACAATGGGACGCGACCCGGCTCACCTACCCGTGGACGTCCACCCTTGACCCGCTCCAGGCGCGCTTCGCGGCGATCGTCGAGGCCGGGGGCGACGCACCGATCCCGGTGGTCTACGACGCGCTGCGCTCCGAGGTCGGGCTCGCCCCGCTCGGGCTCACCGAGGTCGCGGACACTCCGCGCCTCGACGAGCCGTGGTTCTGCTGCGCGGAGCCCACCGAGGTCCAGCTCCGCGCGATCTGAGGCGCCGGCGTCGAGCTGCCTTCGACGTTGATGTGGGGCAGGAGCTTCTCCAGCGGCTTGGGCAGCCACCAGTTGGCGTTGCCGAGCAGCTCCATCGTCGCCGGCACGAGCATGAGGCGGACGATCGTCGCGTCGACGAAGACCGCAGAGGCGAGCCCGAGACCGATCATCTTCACGGTGGGGTTCGGGCTCGTCACGAACGAGAGGAACACCGCGATCATGATGAGCGCAGCCGACGTGATGACCCGCGCGGTCTTCGCCAGGCCGATGGCCACTGCTTCCCGGTTGTTGCCGGAGGCGAGGTACTCCTCGCGGATGCGGGAGAGGAGGAACACCTCGTAGTCCATCGAGAGGCCGAACAGGATGGCGAACATCATGAGGGGCACGAACGCGACGACGGGGATCGTCTCGCGGAGCCCGATCAGCTCCTTGCCCCAGCCCCATTGGAACACCGCCACGATGACCCCGTACGCCGCGCCGATCGACAGCAGGTTCATCACCGCGGCCTTCAGCGGCACCAGGATCGAGCGGAACACCATCATCAGCAGGATGAACGCGCCGAGCACCACGAGGCCGATGCACCAGAGCAGGCGACTGTTGATCCGGTCGCTGAGGTCGATCAGCTCGGCCGTGACCCCGCCGATGTGGACCCGGCCTGCGAGCGGCGTGCCCTTCGTCGCCTGCGGGATGACCTCGTCGCGCAGCGCCCGCACCAGGTTCTGCGTCGCGGGTGCGTTGGGCGCAGTCGTCGGGATGGCCAGTGCCACGGCCGCGTTGCGCGCCGCGTTGGGCAACGGCTCGGTCACCGACGCGATCCCCTTGGTCCCCTTCACCGCGGCGAGCAGCTTCTCGGCCGCCGCGATCTCCCCGGCCTCGTTCGCCGTGCTGGTGCTCGGCAACGACAGCGTGAGCAGGAGCGGGCCGTTCTGGCCGGTGCCGAATCCCTGGCTCACCAGGTCGTAGGCCTGGCGCTCGGTCGAGCCGGCCGCCGCGTCCGCATCGGTGGTGAAGCCCAGTCGCATGCGCAGCGCCGGCGCCGCGAGCAGCAACAGGACGATGAGGCTGGCGATGAGGAACCACCAGGCGCGCCGCGCGACCTCGTGGCCCCACCGGTACCAGAAGCCGGTGCCCTCCTCCTTCGCCGCCCGCCGGGGCAGCACCCGCAGCCGGTCGATGTGCGGCCCGAGGATGCCGAGCAGCGCGGGCAGCAGGGTGAGGGCCGCCAGCACCATGATCCCGACGAACAACGCGGCGGAGAACCCGAGGGTCGAGACGTACGGAACCCCCGCGATCCACAAGCCGCACAGCGCGATGGCCACGCACATCCCGGCGAACAACGACGCCGAGCCGGCCGTGCCGATCGACACGCCGATCGCGTCGTGCACCTCCATGCCTTGGTCGCGCTCCTGGCGGAACCGGCTCACGATGAGCAACGAGTAGTCGATGCCGACGCCGAGCCCGATCATCGTTCCGAGGATCGGTGCAACCGTTCCGACGGTGAGCCCCGTCGCGATGAGGGTCAGGATCAACGTGCCGATCGTGACGCCCGTCAGCGCGACGGCCAGCGGGAGCGCCGCTGCGACGACGGTGCCGAACACGAACAGCAAGATGATGACCGCGGCGAGCAGTCCGATCTCGTCGGCATGGTTCTGGGGCGCGGTCTGCTGTTGGACGAAGTCGACGACGGAGCCGCCGTAGACGACCTTCAGACCCGTGGCGCGCGCGGGCGCGGTGGCCCGCTCCAACCGGTCGATCGTGTCGAGCGAGAGGTGGGCGATCTGCACGGAGTACGTGACCGTCAGCAGCGCGGTGCGACCATTGGCCGACACTTGTGGCGCCGAGACGCTCTCGACTTGCGGAAGCGCCTTGAGCGCCGACGCGGCGGTGGTGAGGGTCGATGCCGGGATCGCGGCCGACGCGTCATGGACCACGACTTGGGCCGCCGGCAGGTTCGCCGCCGGGAAGCGTTTCGCCAGCACGTCGACCGCCGCTTGCGAATCGGTATGCGGGACCGTGAACACGTCGCGGAACGGCTTGCCCGCGCCCGCACCGAAGATGCCGAGCACGACCACGATCAACAGCCAGACCGTGAGGACCACCCAGCGGCGCCGGGCCGCGAACCGACCGAGCCGTTCCAGGCCGCGCGGGCGCCCGGCGGCTACTGCTGTTGCGCCGCCAGGAGGTTGAGGGCTGAGCCCGCCTTGAACCACGCGATGTGCTCCTCGGACATGGTGTGAGTGGTCTCGATCTCGTCGGAGCCACCATCGGAGTGATGCAGCACCACCTTGACCCGAGAGCCCGGCGCGAGCGCGGCAAGCCCCACGATGTCCACTTTGTCGGCTACGAGCACCCGCTCATAGTCTGCGGCATTCGCGAAGGTGAGGGCGAGCACGCCCTGCTTCTTGAGGTTCGCCTCGTGGATGCGCGCGAACGAGCGCACGATGACGGCACGTCCGCCCATGAAGCGCGGCTCCATGGCCGCGTGCTCACGCGACGATCCTTCGCCGTAGTTCTCGTCACCGATCGCGACCCAGCTGATGCCGGCCTGCTTGTAGGCCTTGGCCAGGTCGGGCAGCTTCGTGACCGACCCGTCGCGCACATCCACTCCGAGGCCGGGCTCGTCGAGCGCGAACGCGTTGTTCGCACCGATGAAGAGGTTGCCCGAGATGTTCTCGAGGTGGCCGCGGTAGCGCAGCCAGGGACCCGCCGGTGAGATGTGGTCAGTCGTGCACTTCCCCGTGGCCTTCAGCAGGACCTGCATCCCGGTGAAGTCGTTGCCGTCCCACGGCGGGAACGGCTCGAGGAGCTGGAGCCGCTCCGAGTCGGGCGCCACGATGATCTCGACCGAGTCGGGATCGGCCGACGGCGCGGCGTAGCCCGACTCCCCCGGGTCGAACCCGCGTGAGGGCAGCTCGTCCGCGCTCGGCGCCGTGAGCTGGACCTTCGTGCCATCCGCGGCCGTGATCGGCTCGCGCACGAAGTCGACGTCCAGGCGACCGGTGAGCGCCATCGCGGTGACCGTCTCCGGAGATCCGATGAACGACAACGTGGACGCGTTGCCGTCGTTGCGGGCTGGGAAGTTGCGGTTGAAGGAGGAGACGATGGTGTTCTTCTCGCCCTTGACGATGTCGTCGCGCTGCCACTGGCCGATGCACGGCCCGCACGCATTCGCGAGCACGGTGGCGCCGATTGCCTCGAGGTCGGCGAGGAGGCCGTCGCGCTCGATCGTGGCCCGCACCTGTTCCGAGCCGGGCGTGATGAGGAGCGGCGTCTTGACCCGCAGTCCCTTCGCGGATGCCTGGCGGGCGACGTGGGCGGCGCGACCGATGTCCTCGTAGCTCGAGTTGGTGCACGAGCCGACGAGCGCGTACGAGATGTCCGCCGGGTAGCCCTCGACCCTCACCGCTTCACGCACATCCGAGATCGGACGATCGAGGTCGGGGGTGTGCGGACCGACGAGGTGCGGCTCGAGCTCCGAGAGGTTGATGTCGATCACCCGGTCGTAGAAGCGCTCCGGCTCGGCGTTGACCTCCGGGTCGTTGCGCAGGTGCTCCGCGTACTGGTCGGCGAGATCTGCGTGCTCCTCGCGCTTGGTCGCCTTGAGGTACATCGCCATGCGAGCGTCGTACGGGAAGATCGAGCACGTCGCACCGATCTCCGCGCCCATGTTGCAGATCGTCGCCTTGCCGGTGGCCGAGATCGACTCCGTTCCGGGCCCGAAGTACTCGACGATCGCGCCGGTGCCGCCCTTCACCGTGAGGATCCCCGCGACCTTGAGGATCACGTCCTTGGCCGCGGCCCACCCGGAGAGCTCGCCGGTCAGCCGGACGCCGATCACCTGGGGCACCCGGGTGTTGAAGGGCCATCCGGCCATGACGTCGACGGCGTCGGCGCCGCCCACCCCGATCGCCACCATGCCCAGGCCGCCGGCGTTCGGCGTGTGGCTGTCCGTGCCGATCATCATGCCGCCGGGGAACGCGTACTGCTCGAGCACGACCTGGTGGATGATCCCGGAGCCCGGCTTCCAGAAGCCGATCCCGTACTTCGCGCTGACCGAGCGCAGGAACTCGTAGACCTCGGAGTTGATGTCGAGCGCGGTCTTCAAGTCGGCGGCCGCGCCGGTGCGCGCCTGGATGAGGTGGTCGCAGTGCACGGTGCTCGGCACCGCAACGGTCGGGAGCTTGGCCAGCGTGAACTGCAGCAGTGCCATCTGCGCCGTCGCGTCCTGCATCGCGACCCGATCCGGGCGATAGTCGCCGTAGTCCACCCCGCGCTCGAGCCCGATCGTCGCCGGGTTGTCCGCGTGGGCGAAGACCACCTTCTCTGCGTACGTGAGTGGTCGACCCAGGCGCTCGCGCACCGTGGCGAGCCGCTCCGGGTAGCGCTCGTAGGCCTCGCGCACCAGCGAGATGGGCGTGAACGGTTGGACGGTGTCAGCCATGACGGGCTCCCGGGGTCTGGGTGAAGGGGAATTCGACTTCCAGCGCGGTGAGGTGGGCCGCGTAGCGGTGCTCCGCGACGATGACCGCGTCGCCGTGGCGATCGTAGGTGACCCTCCGACAGGCCAGCAGCGGCGAGCCGGCGGGCACACCGAGGTGGTGCGCGGTCTTGCCCTCCGCCGCTTCGGCGGTGATGGTCTGCACGACGCGACCGGGCTCCACTCCGTGGAGCGGCAACAGGTCGTAGAACGTCGAGTGCTCGACGTCGGCACGACTCAGGTGCGCGCCGAGCCGCGCCGACACCCAGACCGTGACGAGCGCGAACGGCTCGTCGTCGGCGAGGTTCAGCCGCGTCACGCGAAGGACCTCGCCGTCGACCGGGAGACCGAGGGTCTTGGCCACATCGGTCGGCGCGGTCTCGAACGCGAACTCGAGCACCCGCCGCCCGGCCGTGGCGCCGGCGGCTTCGAGGGCCGCCTCCACCGTCGTCACCCGGCCCAGCGACTGGCGGACCGGATCCGACGCGACGAACCAGCCGACCCCCCGGCGGGCGGTCACCAGCCCTTCGTCGCGCAACAGCTCCAGGGCCCTCCGGACCGTGACCCGGCTGACCCCGAACTCGGTGCCGAGCTCCGCCTCGCTCGGCAGCGCCCCGCTGGTGCCGGAGACGATGCGGTCCCGGATGGTGTCGGCGAGCTGCACGTAACGCACGACTTGTATGGTACCTGTCTTTTTCAGAACGGACAAGTCTTCGGCCCGTTGACGCCGGGTGACTCCTTCCCTACTATGCCCACCTTCTCTACAAACATACTGTAGTTACCAGGTCCTCGGGAGGCCACGAATGAAGATCCGCCGAAGTGCCGTGCTGCTCGCACTGCTCGTCTTGCTCGCGCTGGTTGCGACAGCATGCGGGAGCGACTCGAGCTCGACGGCGAACGCGAAGGCTTCGAGCGCGCCGGTGACGATCCGGCTCGGGTACTTCCCCAACCTGACCCACGCGCCGGCGCTCGTGGGCATCCAGGGCGGGATCTTCAAGAAGAGCTTCGCCAAGAACGTGACGCTCGAGACGTCCTCGTTCAACGCCGGCGGAGACGTCATCACCGCGCTGTTCTCGGGCTCGCTCGACGCCTCGTTCATCGGCCCCGGCCCGTCGATCAGCGGCTTTCAGAAGTCCGACGGCAAGGCGCTCCGGATCGTGTCCGGATCGACGTCGGGCGGCGCGTACCTCGTCGTGAAGTCGGAAATCACGACTGCCGCCGACCTCAAGGGCAAGACGATCTCGACCCCGCAGCTCGGCAACACCCAGGACGTGTCGCTGCGCGCGTGGCTGAAGTCCAAGGGCCTCTCGTCGGACACCTCGGGCGGCGGCGACGTGCACATCCTTCCCCAGGACAACTCGCAGACCCTGACGACGTTCGAGTCCGGTGACATCGACGGCGCCTGGGTGCCCGAGCCGTGGGCGACCCGTATGGTCAAGGAGGGTCACGGCAAGATCCTGGTGGACGAGAAGGACCTCTGGCCGAGCGGCAGGTACGTCACCGCGAACGTGATCGTCAGCACGTCGTTCCTCAACGATCACCCCGACGTCGTCAAGCAGCTCATCGAGGGCGAGATGGCCGCGATCAACTTCATCAGGACCAACCCGGCCCAGGCGCAGTCCCTCGCCGCGCAGGCGATCCAGGCCGCGACCGGCAAGCCGATCGCACCCGCGCTCGTCGTCGCGTCGTTCAAGAACCAGACGTTCACCGTGGATCCGATCCCGGCGTCACTCGTGAAGGACGCCAAGGACGCGTACGCGGTCGGCCTGATCAGCTCCCCCGACGTCAAGGGGATCTACGACCTGAAGATCCTCAACGAGGTCCTCAAGAGCAAGGGCCAGGCGGCCATCAAGGGCTAGTCCATTGCCTTGACCATCTTGACCTACATGATGGAGAATAGAGCGTGGTCCAGACGGTCAAGACGCAGGCGCTCGACTCGGCGATCGAGGGAGATGGCTCACCGGCCATCTCCCTCGATGCCGTCTCCAAGGTGTTCGGCCACGCCGGCGACGCCACCCACGCGCTCGACCGGGTGTCGCTCGACGTCGCCCGCGGCCAGTTCGTCTGCCTGATCGGCGCGTCGGGCTGTGGCAAGAGCACGCTGTTGAACCTGGTGGCGGGGCTCGACCAGCCCACCTCCGGGACGGTCACGGTGCGGGCCAAGCGAACGTCACTGATGTTCCAGGAGTCGGCGCTGTTCCCCTGGCTGACCGCGAGCGGCAACATCGACCTCGCGCTGCGACTCGACAACGTCCCCCGCTCAGACCGCAAGGACCGCGTGCACGAGCTGCTCGAGCTCGTGCACCTCGAGGACTTCGGCGACAAGCGACCGCACGAGCTCTCCGGCGGCATGCGCCAGCGCACCGCGCTCGCCCGCGCCCTCGCGCAACAGGCCGATGTCCTCTTGATGGACGAGCCCTTCGGCGCACTCGACGCGATGACCCGCGACCTGCTGCACGACGAGCTCGAAGCGCTCTGGACCCGGACCGGGCTCACGGTGCTCTTCGTGACCCACAACGTGCGCGAAGCCGTCCGTCTCGGCAACCGCGTCGTGCTGCTCACCAGCCGGCCTGGCCGCATCGCCCAGGAGTACCCGGTCGCGTCGGGCCGACCGCGCCGGATCGACTCCAGCCAGGTCGCCGAGCTCGCGGCAACCATCACCGACCGGCTCCGCGAGGAGGTGCGGCGCCATGGCGACCCTCGAAGCTGAGCTTGCCGGCCTCGACGCGCTCGAGCTCTCCGTTCCGCCTCGCAAGAGCCGGGCATCGCGCACCTGGACCACGATCTGGCCGAAGCTCGGCGCGATCGCGATCGCGCTCCTGCTCTGGCAGCTCATCGTCTGGAGCGGCTGGAAGCCCACCTACCTGCTCCCCGGCCCGGTCGCGGTCTTCCAGACGCTCTTCGACCACCTCGGCGACTACGTCTCGGCGGCGGCCGTCACCCTCCAGCGGGCCGCGATCGGGTTCGCGGTCGCGCTCGTCACCGGAACGCTGGTCGGCGCGCTGGTCACCAAGAGTCGGATCCTGCGCTCGGCCGTGGGCTCGATGATCACCGGGCTCATGACCATGCCGTCGATCGCCTGGTTTCCTGCCGCGATCATCCTCTTCGGGCTCAAGGAGAGCGCGATCCTCTTCGTGATCGTCATCGGCGCGGCCCCGTCGATCGCCAACGGGTTCATCGCCGGAGTCGACAACACGCCACCCCTCCTCGTGCGCGCCGCCCGCATGCTCGGCGCCAAGGGCTTCACCGCATTTCGACTCGTCGTCCTCCCGGCCGCGCTGCCCACCTACATCGGCGGGCTCAAGCAAGGCTGGGCATTCGCGTGGAGAAGCCTTCTCGCCGGCGAGCTGCTCGTGCTCATCGCGGGCAAGGAGTCACTCGGCCGCGACCTCGACACGGCGCGTCAGTTCGGCGACTACAAGGCCGTCTACGCCACGATGATCGTGATCCTGGTGATCGGCATCCTCGTGGACTCGCTCGTCTTCGGCCAGGTCGAGCGGCGCATCCGCCGGCGCTACGGGCTGGTCGACGCGGCCGCAACCGATTAGGCGCGGTCGCGCTCCTCGACCGTCACCGAGCGCATCACGTCACCGACGCCGATGCTCTGCGCGACATCGATGCCCTCGACCACGTAACCGAAGAGGCTGTAGTCCTTCGTGAGCTTGCGCTGGCAGTCGTCGATGGTGATGAAGAACTGGGACCCGTTCGTGTTCGGGCCGGAGTTCGCCATCGCGACCGCGCCGAGCGTGTACTCGCCCTTGACCTCTTCGTCGCGGAACTTGTAGCCCGGGCCGCCGGTGCCGGTGCCTTCGGGGCAACCACCCTGGATCACGAACGCAGGCACGACCCGGTGGAACGTCAGGCCGTCGTAGAAGCCCTGGCGCGCCAGACCGACGAAGTTGTTCACCGTGTTCGCCGCGAGCTGCGGGTCGAGGTCGGCGACGATGTTCCCCTTGTCGGTCGTGATCGTCGTCCGGTAGATCTTGCTGCCGTCGATCTGGTAGTCGGGGGCCTCGGCCACAGTGGTTCCTCCGGTTGAAGTACGGGCTACTTGCTTCCCTGGACCGCTTCGGCGAGCAACGAGCGCACCTGGTCGGCGAGGGGTGAGTCTGGCGCGGCCACAAGGTACTGCTGGAACTCGGGAATCGCCGCCTTGGGATCCTTCTTGTCCCGCAGGAGCACGAAGCCGCGGAAGAAGTGGGCATCCGGATACGACGGCTCGACCGCGACGGCCTTGTCCAGCAGCTCCAGGCCCTGGTCGGTGAAGCCCTGGAGCCGGATGATCCAGCCGCTGTAGGCAAACGGCTCGGCCTTGGTCGGATCGAGGCCGGCGGCGACGCGGTAGTCCTCGAGCGCTCCCGCGAGGTCGCGCTGTCCGAGCCGGAAGCGGGCGAGCGCGAGGCGCTTCTCGGCGCTGCCGGGATCCTTGGCCACCGCCGCTTCGAGCGCGCGCTTCCGATCTGCAGTGGAAGCCACATGTTGCTCGCGAGCGCGGCCCGTGATCGTGTCGCCAGGGAGGCGAGCGCCGAGCGCGAATGCCATCGTCGTCGCCGCGATCAGCGCGAACACCACGAGCCCGCCCACGACGAGCAACCGGTGGCGTCCCGACGGTGACACCTCGGTCGCGGCATCGCTCGTGCCGTCGCGCATCGCCCGCACCGTGATGGCCGCGCGGGCGGTGTAGTCGTCGTGCAGGCGCTGGTAGGTCGCGTCGTCGATGTTGCCCGCGGCGCGCTCTGCCTCGAGGTCGTCGAGCGAGCGCAGCAGGAACTCGCGCTCCTCTTCCCTCTCGGTTTCCGCTTCCGTCATGACCGGGCGCGCTCCTCGGCGACGAGCTCCTCGTCCGCCGTGGAGGCGACGAGCCGGGGCTGGCGCTGCCAGCGGCGGAGGGCGAGCACGATGCCGCCGGCGCCGATCAGGAGGGCCGCGATCGGGAGGGCCCACACCAGGATGCCCAGCCCGTTGCTCGACGGCTTCAGCAGCACGGACTCGCCGTAGCGGTCGACGTAGACCTGACGGATCTCGGCGTCGCTCTCCCCGTGGCGGATGCGCACCGCGATGTCAGCTCGCGTCGCACGCGCGCTCGACGTCGCACTGTCGGCAACCGAGAGGCTCTCGCAGTCGATGCAGCGGAGGTCCGAGGCGATGCGACGGGTGTGCGCGGCGACCGACTCGTCCCCGCTGCGCGGCCACGCCGAGTACGCCAGCGCGCCGACCACCAGCACGGCCAGGACGATCCAGGGCAACCAGCGCCGCAACACCTAGTTCGTTCCTTGCGCGTACGCAACCATCTGGTCGAGGACGGCCGGCGTCACCGGTCCGAACTTGGACGCCACCACGACACCATCGGGGCCGATCGCGTACGTCTCGGGCTGGCCGCGGGTCCCGAAGTCCAGCGCGGCCTTCGCACCCGGGTCGAACGCGACCGGCCAGGTGACGTTCTGATCCTTCACGTAGCTGCGGATCGCGGCCTTCGTGTCCTCACGCACGATCCCGAGCATCGCGATGCTCGGGTCGTCGTGATGCTGGGCGTACCAGGAGGTGAGCGCGTCGTGCTCCTGACGGCACGGGATGCACCACGAGTTCCAGAAGTTCACGACCAGGGTCCTGCCCGCGAGGCTCTCCGACGTGATCGGCTTGCCGTCGAGGCCCTCCACCGTGAACTTCGGCATCTGCTTGCCGACGAGCCGGCTGGTGTTGGCCTCGGCGTGCGGATCGCTGCTGACCGTGAGAGCCAGCACCACCGCGAGCGCGCACACGGCGGCCCCGACCGCCAGCGCAACCCATCGGAACGGGTGCTTCACACCCCCGCCCCTTCGGGGACGGGCTCGGTCGGGACCGGCGGCTGCGGGGCACCGGCGCGCACCTGCAGGCGGCGGCGCACGGTCGGGCCGATCGCCACGATCGTGCCCAGGGCCATCAGCCCGCCGCCGAGCCAGATCCAGAGGGTCATCGAGTTGACCGCGATGCCGACCGTGATGCGGCCGGTGGCGTTGGGCGAGGAGACGATGGTGAGGTAGACGTCTTCGAGCAGCCCGGTGCGGACCGACGGGGTCCCGATCGCCGAGTTGCTGTTCGGGAACGTCGACACTGCCGGCGCGTAGGTCCCGAGGCTCTTGCCGCCCTTGCTGAGCGCGAGGTCCGCGGAGACCGAGGTCTTCTGGGCGCTGCGCTCGGTGCGCGTCCCGACGTACTTCACCTTGTAGCCGGAGACCACCACGGAGTCGCCGCGCCGCAGCCGCACTTCCTGCCTCGCCCCGAACGATCCTGCAGACGCGAGCGCGACCGCGATGCAGACCACACCGATGTGCACCAGGAACCCGCCGTAACGTCGCGGGTTGCCGCGCACCGTGCCCGTGAAGGCCTTGAGCCAGCCGGCGTGATCCGCGGTGCGCCGGCTCCGCACGGCCAGCGTCGTCTCACGGAAGATCGCGACGATGGCGAACGTCGCCAGGCCGAACGCGAGCACAGTGGCCAAGGTGCGCGTGAGGAACACCAGCGTGACGAGCATCACGACCGCGCCCGAGTACGCGGGAACGAGCAGGCGGCGGCGCAGGACGTCACCGCTCGCCGCCCGCCAGGGCAGCGCGGGCGCGACGGCCATGAGGAACAGCAGCCCCAACCCGATCGGAGTGGTCATCCGGGCGAAGTAGGGCTCGCCCACCGAGAGCTGGTTGCCCCGCACGGCCTCCGCGACCAGCGGGAAGACCGTGCCGAGCAGCACGACGAACGCGAGCCCGGTGAACAGGAGGTTGTTGGCCAGGAACGCCGCCTCGCGCGACACAGGTGAGTCGATGCGACCGGGCGCGTGGAGCTTGTCGGCGCGCCACGCGATCAGCGCGAGGCAGATCACGACCACGACACCGAGGAACGTCAGCAGCCAGGGCCCGATCGAGGACTGGGTGAACGCGTGCACGGAGTTCACGACGCCGGAGCGGGTCAGGAACGTGCCCAGAATCGTGAGGCAGAACGTCGCGAGGACGAGGGACAGGTTCCAGACCCGCAGCATCCCGCGCCGCTCCTGCACGATCACCGAGTGGATGAACGCGGTGCCGGTCAGCCAGGGCAGCAGCGACGCGTTCTCGACCGGGTCCCAACCCCAGTACCCACCCCAGCCGAGCACCTCGTAGCTCCACCACGCGCCCAGGATGATGCCGACGGTGAGGAATCCCCAGGCGACGAGCGTGGTGCGACGCGTGTCCGCGAGCCAGCCTTCTCCGAACCGACCGGTGATCAGCGCGGCCACCGCGAACGCGAACGGGATGGTGAAGCCGACGTAGCCGAGGTACAGCATCGGCGGGTGGAACGCCATCAGCGGATGGTTCTGCAGCAGCGGGTTCGGCCCTCGCCCGTCGATCGGAGCGGTCCCGTCGACGAGCTTGAACGGGTTCGCCGCGACCGCCATGAACACGAAGAAGAACAGCGCGACCGAGAGCGCGACGAGCAGCGCCCACGCGACCATCGGATCCTCGAGCCGGGATCGGAACCGGCGGGCCGTGAACGCGATGTAGCCCGCCAGGATCAGGACCCAGAGCAGAATCGAGCCCTCGAGGGCGGCCCACAGCCCGGTGATCGTGAACAGCACCGGGGTGGAGCGCGCGTTGTTGTCCGCGACGTACTTGATGGAGAAGTCGTGGGTCAGCAGGGCCCATTCCATCGCGCCGACCGCGATCACCGCCGCGGCGAGGACCACGAACACGCATCGGCGTCCGGCGCGCACGAGCTCCACGTCCTTGCGCGCGATGCCGAGCGCGAGCAGGAGCACCCCGACCGCCGACGCGCCCACACCGAGCGCGATCCCGAGGATTCCCAGCGCCGCTCTCACGAATTGGTGGCGCTTTCCGACGCGGGCGCGTTCTTGGTGTTGACCTTGGGCGGCTTGTAGTCGCTGCCGTGCTTGATGAGGATCCGGTCGCTGTCGAAGGCGGCACCGGCCCGAGCGGCCGACCACCGTCCCTCACAGAGCACCGGCGCACCGTTCTTGAAGAGCACCGGCCGGTCCCCGTGGTGCACGACCGTCACCGTCTTCTTGCCGTCGGTCAGCTTGAACTCGATGGTGTGCGCGCGATCCTCGATCGATCCGGGCACCACGGCACCGGCCAGCCGGAAGCGGCTCGTCCCCTGGCTCTTCTGGTCCTTCAC
>JADGON010000340.1 GCA_017882945.1 Acidimicrobiia bacterium
CCGGAGGCGGCGCCTCTGGACGAGGGGCGGTTTCGCGAAAGCTGGATCGATCCGCCGGTCGTGATGGTGGCAGCCATCGGCGGAGTCACCGTGGGCGCCTACTACCTGAAGCCGAACTTCCCTGGTCGGGCCGCGCACATCGCCAACGCGGGATACATGACCGCTCCCGAGGCGAGGGGACAGGGCGTCGGGCGGGCGATGGTCATCGACTCGATCCGGCGGGCACCTGCCACAGGCTTCGATGCGATCATGTTCAACCTCGTGTTCGAGTCCAACCCGGCCCGGGCGCTCTACGAACAGCTCGGCTGGGTCGCAATCGGACGGATCCCCCGAGGGGTCAACGACGAACCTGCCGTCATCTACTGGCGCGATGTCTGATCGAGCCCCCAAGGCTCGGTGATGTCCGCCCAAGAACGCAGGTCACAGGTGCCGCCTCGAGCCGGCGATGGAGGGCACCGTCGCCGGTCGGCCTGTCCGGTGGGGCGAATGCCCGTTCAGGTGGTCAGGGTTCGCTATCGACACCACCATCCAACCGCCCGCAGGCGACGGGTACACTCCGAGATGCCCGGTTTCGCGGACCTCGGTTGCGAAGGGCGTCTCGCTTGAGAGCAGTCGTGTACGACCGGTACGGCCCGCCGGAGATGCTGCGGGTCGAGGACGTGCCGACGCCGACGCCGGCCGCCGGGCAGGTGCTCGTCCGGGTGGCTTCGACATCAGTCAACTTGTCCGACTGGGAGTGCCTGCGCGGCTCACCGCTCTACGCACGGATCGGCGGACTACGCGCCCCGGCTCGCCGGACGCTCGGCTCGGACATCGCCGGGCGCGTCGAAGCCGTCGGCACCGGCGTCACCCGCTTCCGTACGGGCGACGAGGTGTATGGCGACAGCCTCGCGCTCAAGGGTGGATTCGCCGAGTACACCGTGGTGCCCGAGTCGGCCCTCGCCCCCAAGCCTGAGGGGCTGACGTTCAGCGAGGCGTCGACGATCCCGCAGGCCGGAGCGATCGCGCTGCAAGGAACCGCGGGTGCCGGCCCGGGACGGCGGGTGCTGATCAACGGGGCCGGCGGTGGCTCGGGATCGTTCGCGATCCAACTCGCCAGGCGCTCCGGCGCGGACGTGACCGCCGTCGACAACGCCGGCAAGCTCGACTTCATGCGATCGCTGGGTGCCAACGACGTGATCGACTACCGCAGCGAGGACTTCACCCGCGGCGACAAACCGTACGACCTCGTACTCGATCTCGTCGCCCACCAGTCGGTGTTCGCCTACCGCAGGGCGCTGAACCGTGATGGTCGGTACCGCTGCGTCGGTGGATCGGTGCCGACGCTGCTGCGGATCATGATCATCGGCTCGATCGCCGGCCGGCTCACGGGTCGACGGCTCGGGGTGCTCGCGGTGAAGCAGGGGCCGACCCACTTCGAACCGCTGGCCGACCTCTGCGTCGCGGGCCACGTAGGTATCCACATCGACCGCACTTTTCGGCTCGACGAGGTGCCGGACGCGCTGGCCTACGTAGCCGAAGGTCGCGCCCTCGGCAAGGTGGTCATCGAGCTCGACTGAGGTCTTGGCTGCCATCGACATCACGAATTCGTGCCCCGAGCGCGACAGCAGAGACCTTGTCATCAGCAAGCGATCAAGGCTTCAGGGTCTGACCTCAAGTGCCGATCGGCCACGACCGCGAACGCGACGGAGCCGGTGTGTGCTCAACCGGTCATCGCAACGTCTTTGGCGAACGCTTGTGAGGGTGTCATCCAGCCGAGGGTTTGTCGAGGTCGGCCGTTGAGCTTGCGGGCGATGGCGTTGAGTTGCTGCTGGCTCGCTTGGGACAGGTCCGAAGTCTTCGGGAGGAACTGTCGCAGGAGCCCGTTGGTGTTCTCGTTGGTGCCGCGCTGCCAGGGGCTCTTGGGGTCACAGAAGTAGACCTGCACACCGGTGTCGACGGTCAACTGGGCGTGCTGCGCCATCTCTTTGCCTTGGTCCCAGGTGAGCGAGCGGCGCAGGTGCGCGGGGAGCGACACGATGCGCTTCGCGAGCGCGGCGCGCACCGCTTCGGCGCTGTGGCCGTTGGGGAGCTTGCACAAGATGACGTAGCGGCTGCGGCGCTCCACCAGCGTCGCGATCGCGGTCATCTTCTTGCCGAAGATCAAGTCGCCTTCCCAGTGCCCCGGCACCGCCCGATCGGCGGCCTCGGCGGGTCGTTCGGAGATCATGACCATGTCGCGCAGCTGGCCCTGGCCGACGCCGCCTTTCGTGTAGGCCTTCGCGCGGCGCATGGCCCGCCCCGACCGCAGACAGATGTGCAGCTCACGGCGCAAAGCGCCCCGGCCCTGCACGAACAGCGACTGGTAGATGGTCTCGTGAGACACCTGCATCTCCGGGTCTTCGGGATACTCCGAAGCCAACCACGCCGCGATCTGCTCCGGTGACCAGGTCGCCTCGAGCTTGCGCTCCACCACCCGCCGCAACCGCCGGCACCGCGCCAGCTTCGCTGGGCGGGGACGCAACGCCCGCCGCTGCGCGGCCCGATCCGCGCGCAACGCCCGATACCCGGCCGGGCCGCCATTGGCGTTGACCTCGCGACACACCGTCGACGGGGAGCGCCCCAACCCGGCCGCGATCGCCCGCAACGACCACCCCGCGGCGAGGCCAGGGGAGATCTCCTCGCGCTCCGCCAGCGACAACCGCAACCGACTGCGCTCACGCGGGCTCGGCCGTCGCCCGCCCGCATCCGCGATGAACTTCCGCAGCGACGAGTTCTGCCTCCCCAGATGCTTCGCGATGCGCTTCACCGGCACCCCCGCCTCGCGCATCTCCCAGATCACCGCCTTGTCGGCCTCCGAGAACCGTGCCACCACCACACCTCCTGATCGACGACGAGAATGCTCGCCAATCAGGCAGCTGTTGCGATGACCGGTTGAGGACGCAGCCGGTAGGGGGCACCCCGCGATTACCAGTTGGGGGACAGCCCAGTCCGCGAGCGCCGACGGATCCGGCCGCTCCGGAGATCACGCGAGGTGCCCTCGAGCTGTCCTCGCCAGTTGAGAGCTCGCTGCCAGATGCGGCTCAGCGAGCGGGCTCGACGCGCTCCTCGAGCCAGTGGGTCACGGCGGCTTCATCAAGTTGGCCGCTCGCGATCTCGAGCATGAGGTTCACGGCATCGTCAGCGGCGACCTCGAGGCGCCGGCCGTTGAGCGCGAGGAACATGGTGAGCGACTGCCACGCCAGGCGCTTGTTCCCATCGGGCAGCGCGTGGTTACGGGCCACGCGCACGGCGAGCACCGCGGCCTTCTCCGCGAGGGTCGGGTAGAAGTCCTCGTCACCGAAGCCGGCCTGCGGTGCGTGCAGCGCCGAGTCGAGCAGCTCCAGGCGAGACGCCTTCGCGAGGGTGCGTGACTCGATGCCGGTGACAGCCTCGGCGATGATGAGCGCCTCGGCCAGCGTGAGGTACCTCACTCGGCCAGGCGGTCGAGGATCTCCTTGTCGCGCGCGACGAGGGTGCGGAGCTGGCCCATGAACTCGTCGTCCGCACGGACCCGGTCGACCTCGGCTTGGAGCGCGTCGAGGATCAGCGTGTTCACGCTGATCCCTCGGGCGCGCGCCACGACATCGGCGGTGTCCGCGAGCTCCTCAGGGAGCCGGACCGTGGTCGCCTTGCGCGTCATGACGTCATGATAACACGCAGGGCGTCCGTTCAGGCCCTGACCGCCCTGCCCGACTCCCCGATCCTTGCGCACGCAACGGGAGTCACGCCAGGAGTCAACCTGGAACGATCCGCACGCTCCCCCGCCAACACCAGTTCCCCGATTTCGGAACGGCGTGGGTCATGCGAGCGCGAGCGCGAGGAACTGGTCGAAGCCGTCGGCGTCGAACACGATCGAGAGGCCCTGGTCGGGGTAACGCCACCACATTGCGATCGACAGCGGCCGCGAAGGTCGTCCCGGCGTTGGTGGGGATCACGATGTTCTCGGCCAGCAGCACGAATGTCATGGGCAGCACCACTGGTAGCGCATCCATGGACATGCCGCCGCGACCGACAGACGCCGCCGACAGCAGCGCAAGGCATTCCGCCCGGTCGAGGACCTCCAGACCGTTCGGGTCGACAGACACGCCACGCGCCTCCTCCGGCCGACTACCTAGCGGCTGCTCGGCTCTTCTTCGCGGTCGCCTTCTTCGCGGTCGCCTTCTTCGCGGTCGCCTTCTTCGCGGTCGCCTTCTTCGCGGTCGCCTTCTTCGCGGTCGCCTTCTTCGCGGTCGC
>JADGON010000056.1 GCA_017882945.1 Acidimicrobiia bacterium
ACCTCGCAGGCGGCGACAACGCGAACAGCGGTGGGCGGTTCCGCGCCAGCGTCGCCACCGGGACGATGGTCACCGCAGCGCGCGAGACGGTCGCGCGGCTCCTCGGCGCGGATGCCGAGGGCATCGTGTTCGGGCCCAACATGACCACGCTCACGCTCGCGTTCAGCCGGGCCGTCGGACGCACGCTGGAGCGCGGCGACGAGATCCTCACCACCCGCCTCGAGCACGACGCCAACCTCACTCCGTGGCGGCTCGCCGCCGAGGACGCCGGCGCCCGCGTGGTCCTGGCTCCCTTCGACGCGGCGACCGGACGCCTCCCCGTCGAATCCGTCGTCGAGCGGATCGGCCCCCGGACCCGCTGGGTCACGGTGACCGGTGCGTCGAACGCGCTCGGGACGATGCCCGACGTCGCCGCGATCGTCTCGGCCGCCCACGACGCGGGGGCGCGGGTCTTCGTCGACGCCGTGCATCTCGCGCCGCACCGGGCGATCGACATCGCGGCACTCGGGTGCGACGTGCTCGCGACCTCCCCGTACAAATGGTACGGACCTCACGCCGGGCTCCTGTGGCTGGCCCCGGACCTACGGTCCGCCCTCACCCCGTACAAGGTGCGGCCCGCGCCCGACGGGCCGCCCGAGCGCTGGGAGACCGGGACCCCTTCCTACGAGGCGATCGCGGCGACGAAGGCGGCCGCGGACTTCTTGCTCGGCGAAGGGATGTCCACCCTGGCCAAGGCCGAAGCCGAGGTGTTCGCACCCCTCCTCGAGGGCCTGGTCGAGGCACCCCACGTCACCGTCCACGGGCCCCAGGATCTCGAGGACCGGACGCCGACGGTCTGCTTCTCGGTCGCTGGACACTCCTCCGACGCGGTCGCGACCGCACTCGCCGCGGAACGGATCGCCGTGTGGGGTGGCCACTACTACGCGGTCGAGGTGATGGCCGCGCTCGACCTGGCCGAGCGCGGCGGCGCGATCCGGGCCGGGGTGTCCTGCTACACGAGCCCCGACGACGTGGACCGCCTGCTCCGAGCCGTGAACAACCTGCAGTGACCCGGTTCCTCGCCGTGCGCGATCGCGAGGCTACGGTCCCGTCATGACCGAAGAACGGGAGCGGAGACGATGAACGAGTCACGTGGTGTCCTGCCCGCACCGGTCGAGGACCTCCTCGATGTCGCGCTCGTCGCGGAGCTGACCGTGATCAGCGAGACGGGTCGTCCCGTGACCTACCCGCTGATCCCGCTCTACGACGGCCAGCACATCTTCATGACCTCGGCGGTGCTGTTCTCGCGCAAGCTGCGCCACATCAAGGCCAACCCCAAGGTCGCGGTCGCGCTCACGGACCCGGTGGGAGTCCCAGCCGAGCCGTTCGCCCGGGCCACCATCCAGGGTGACGCGACGGTGATCGAAGACGACCTCCACGCCGGTTGGGAGACCCTGCTCCCGCTCTGGCGGGCGAAGGAACCGGTGATCGACAGCTTCGTCAAGAAGCGCTTCGGCATCCCGTTGTTCTTCGAGCGCTCGATCATCCAGATCCGACCCCGGCGGGTGCTCTATTGGGAAGGCGGCGCCACCGCGACCGCGCCGCAGGTGTTCGAGCTGGCGGAGCTGGGCTGATGTCGAAGCTCGAGCTCACCGACGCCGTCGCCCGCGCGGACGGCTACTCGCACGCCGTCGTCTCGTTCGTCGGTGCGGACGGCTACCCCGTCAGCGTCGCCGGCGAGTTCTCCACCGACCCCGGCCGCGCCTCGCTCGACATCGGGCCGTTGGCGACCGAGGTGCTGCCGGCGGCGGGCGCCGAGGTGTGCATCACGTTCAGCCACATCCGCCCGCAGTCGGGCATCGGCTACGACGAGCGGCGCTACGTCAACCTCTGGGGCCCGGCCGAGCCGGACGGCGACCACCTCCGGGTGACGGCGGTGCGGGCCACCGGATGGGACGAGGCTGACATCCCGTTCTTCGAGTACGCCGAGCGCAGCGTCCCTGCCGCGCACGAGTACATGGAGGAGGTCGGCGATCAACGGCCTCACCTCTCCAAGTGGTGGACGTTCTTCCTCGCCACGCGGCTGCCCTTCCTGACCGCGACGATCGTGCCGGTCGCCCTGGGTGGTGCAGTCGCGGCCCGCGACGGTGCGTTCGCGTGGGGCTGGTGGCTCCTCGCGCTCGTCGCTGCCTGCGCGGTGCACCTCGGTCTCAACATCGCCAACGACATCTTCGACGATGCCAGTGGCGCCGACTCCGCCAACGTGACCCCCACCCCGTTCAGTGGTGGCTCACGCGTGATCCAGTACGGGCTCGTCAGCCGGCGCGGGATGGTGCGGGCGTGTGTGGCCTTCTACGCCGTAGCGGTGGCCATCGGGCTGTTCCTCGCGGCCGAGCGCGGGTGGTGGCTCCTCGCCATCGGTGCGGTCGGGGTCGTCCTGAGCCTGGTGTACACCGCTCCCCCGTTCCGGCTCGTGCACCGCGGCCTCGGGGAGCCGGTGACCGCGCTCGGGTTCGGCCCGGTGATGACCCTGGGCGCGTACTACGTCTGCGCCCAGCAGTGGAGCTGGGAGGCGGTCTACATCTCGCTTCCGGTCGCGCTGCTCATCGCGCTCGTGCTCTACGTGAACCAGATCCCGGACCGCGCGGGCGACGAAGCCGTCGGCAAGCGAACGCTCATCGTGCGCTGGCCCGAGTCCCGGGTCATCACCGCCTACGAGCTCATGGCCGGCAGCGCGTTCGTGCTGATCGCGCTCGGACCTCCGCTCGGGATCACCCCCTGGTGGACGTTGCTGGGGCTCCTCACCGCGCCGATGGCGCTGAAGGTCGTGCGCGGGCTGCGAGCGTCCTACGGGCAGCCCTACGCCTTGATGCCGGTGATGCAGACGAACATCGGCCTGCACCTGTTCACCGGGCTGCTCCTCGTTGTCGGCTACCTCATCGACGTGCTGGTCGGCTGACCCGTGACCTGGATCGTCGCCATCACCGCGGTCGCGGTGATCGTGGTCGTGGTGCTCGCGGCCACCTTGCGTCATCGACGGCTCAGCGAAGAGCTCAGCTCGGAACGCGCCGAGCTCGACGACGCGCGCCGGTCGACCGAGCACCTCGAGACGCGCGTCGCGACGCTGCGCCAGGAGCTCTCGGAGCAACATCGGGCCAACGCCGAGCTGACGGCGAAGCTCCGAACCGCCGGCGACACCCGCGCTGCGGGCCTCTGGGCGCTCGAGCGGCTCCGGCAGAGCCGGCTCGCCGGGACCCCGACGCTGCACGCGACCGGTCCGGGGATCGACATCGCGGCGGACCTCGGCGCGGCACTCGCTCTGGAGCTCGAGCTGCTGCGCGAAGAGGTCGGAACCTACGCCGAGGTCACCGGCATCGAGCTCGGGAACCCGGTGAGCCCACGCGAGGCGCTCGCGGTCCTGCGGGTGGTCCAGGAGCTCGCCGCCGCGCTGGCGAAGCGCTCGGACGAGCTGCGGATCATGATCAAGCGCGACGGCGACGCGGCCCGGGTGACCGTCACCGCTTCCGGCTGGTCGGAGGCCGCGCCGAACCACGCCATCCTCGACCGCTGCGTCGCCGCCCTGAACGGGACGCTCGAGCTCCGGCCGGAGGCGGGCGTGCTCACGGCCGAGGTCCGCATCCCCGACCGCGCGAGCTGACCACCGGGCCGTGGCCGCCCACGAGCTCCGCTGCCGCATCCCCGAGGGCCTCTGGCGCGCCCTCGAGCAACGCAGCGCCGAGACCGGCGAGCCGGTGCGCCACCTCGTCGCCACGGCGCTCGGCGAGCATCGCGACGTCGACAACCAGACGATCTTCCAGGTGTCGACCGTGG
>JADGON010000341.1 GCA_017882945.1 Acidimicrobiia bacterium
AACGGCTACCGGCTCGCCCTGATCGCGGGTCACGACGACGGACACGCGTTCCATGTCGTCTACCTCTTCACACTGCCCGGAGCCGACCAGCGAGTCGAGCTCATCGTGCGGCCCGACCACGAGCATCCCGAAGTGCCGAGCCTGGCGCGCTTGTCCTTCCCGGCCGGCCGCTTCGAACGCGAGCTGGCCGACCTCTTCGGGATCGAACCCGTCGGCCACCCGTTTCGCCGCCGCCTCGTCCACCACCAGCATTGGCCCGACGGCTGGCATCCCATGCGTCAAGACCCCGGGCCCGTGCCGACACCCGACGAGAGCCGCGAGCCGTTCCCCTTCGTCACCGTCGAGGGCCCCGGCGTCTACGAGATCCCGGTCGGACCGGTGCACGCCGGACTCATCGAGCCCGGTCACTTCCGCTTCTCGGTCGTCGGCGAGACCATCATCACGATGAAGGCTCGCCTGTGGTTCGTCCACAAGGGCATCGAGAAGCTCTTCGAGGGCCGCGACCCGCGATCCGGCATCGAGCTCTCCGAACGCATCTCCGGGGACACGGCGATCGGACACAACCTCGCCTACTGCCTTGCCGTCGAAGAAGCCCTCGGCATCGACGTACCGGTCGTCGGGCGATGGCTCCGCGCGCTGCTCGTGGAGCTCGAACGGCTCTACAACCATGCGGCCGACCTCGGCGGGCTCGCGAACGACGTCGGCTACGGGATCATCAACGCGCACGCCCTGCGCATCCGCGAGCGCCTCCTGCGCATCAACCAACGGGTGACCGGCCACCGGCTGCTCCGGGGGGCCATCGTGCTCGGCGGCGCGCACGTGCTCGACCTCCCCGAAGCCGACGAGCTCATGGAGATCGCCACCGACCTGGGCGAGATCGCCGCGCTCGCGCTCGAGAACTCCACCGTGGTCGACCGTTTCACCGGCACGTCGATCCTTCCCAGCCACGAGGCAGCGGCGCTCGGCACGCTCGGCTACGTCGCCCGTGCGTCGGGCGTCGACGTCGACGCGCGACGCGACCATCCCTTCGTCGATCTCCGCGAAGCTCTCCACGTCGTCGTCGAGCGTGAAGGCGACGTCATGGCCCGCTTTTGCGTACGCCGCGACGAGTTCGCGGCCTCGGTCGAGCTGATCCGTTGGCTCCTCGGCCAACTGGCCGGGCGCCACGGCGAGCCCGGGATCACATCGCTCCCGGTGGCGACGGAGACGACCTCCGGTGTCGGGATCGTGGAAGCCGTGCGCGGCACGCTCGTTCACCGCGTGGAGATCAGCCCGGGACCCGTGCTCGCTCGGGTCAAGGTCGTCGACCCGTCGTTCTTCAACTGGCCGGCGCTTCCCGTCGCCCTCAAGGACACCATCGTCCCCGACTTCCCGCTCACCAACAAGAGCTTCGGGCTCTCCTACGCCGGCAACGATCTCTGACCCCGTGCTCTGAAAGGATCGACGGAGCGGAGCTCGGGCTGAGGACCTCCCGGCGTCTGGATCTCCGCGTCACACGGATCGTGTCGGTCGACAACCACCCGATGCCGAGCCGAGCGACCACTTGTCGTGTAACCAGCGTCTTTCCGCACCATGGCGGCCCGCCGACAACGGTCAGCACTATCCGAAGCGTTGCTGTGCGGCTTGCTTCGACGTTCCGAGCATGAGACCGATCGAATTCCACGAATATCCCGCGCTGCGGGCGGCGGCGACAGCATCATCGATCTCGGCATCGAGACGCTCGCGCTCCCGAACCAGTGCCTCGAGCTGATGGAGCGCGGCACCGTCCCGCCAGTTGTCCTTCGTGTGGTCGCGCTTCTCGAGTCGTTCCGCCAGTTCTTGGTCTCGCGCCTTGGTCTTCGGAGCCATGTCAGTCATCCCTCAGTGGAGAACTTGTGCGGCCGAGCGGGCCGCATCGCATGAATGATCCGAGTCCCTTCGTCGTCGGCCACGACGCCGACTTCGATGAGGTTTCCGGCCGTGTCGGGTCCGAGGAAGAGCGTGACCTCCTCGTCGTGTTCGTTGACGCCGATCCAGTGGCGGAGGGCATGACGAATGTCGTCGTCATTGATTCCGTGGCGGCGAGCGCTGGATGTGATCGCCGCTTCCGATGGATTCACTTCGTCAAGACTACTTGACGACACGGTGGCGTGTCAACGTAGATTGACACTGAGAAAGTCGCTGGATCTCAGCTTCCCTGAAGCGAGAAGACGCTCGCTCGCCGTTCGCGGCCCATCCCCAAACTCGACTCGACGGTGCAGACACGATGGACTGATCAACCGAATCAGTGCTGGTCAGCGGACTATGTTCGACCCGGTTGACGTGCGGGCGGGATCCAGGACGATCCGCGCGACGCCGGGAGAACGCGAAGCCGGCGGCTGCACGCGTGGGGGCCGATTGGTTACGGTGAGCATGTGATCGTCGTGGTGGCTGCACTCAAAGGCGGGGTGGGTAAGACGACCACCTCGGTATACCTGGCCGCGTTGGCCGGCCCGAACCGTCGTTCGGTGACCCTCGTCGACGCTGATGCGCAGGCCAGCGCGGCGGACTGGATCGAGAGCTCCGACGACGAACTGTTCGAGCGGCTCAACGTCGTCGAGGCACCGACCGAACGGCTGCTCGCCAAGGCCCTCGATCGAATCCACGACGACGACGTCGTCATCGTCGACACACCGCCGGCGCAGGAGCGAATGCTCGGCAAGGCGCTGGATGCAGCGAGTGTGGTGGTCGTTCCCACCCGCATCGGCGGGGTCGAGACCTCGAGGGTCCGCGCGGTGCTCGAGATGGTGCCGAAACGGATGCCGGTCGGTCTCGTGATCAACTCGGCCCGGACGTTCACCCGCGACTACCACGACGCCCTGGCCACCTGGGCCGAGGAGGGCATTTCGGTGTGGGGCACCGTGCCGGAACGGGTAGCGATCGCAGCCGGCCCGTCCGGATGGCTCTCCCCCGACGGCCTCGACTCCTACCGCCGCGTCTGGCGGCGAGCGCTCCGGGCGTCCCACGGATCCTGAGCGCGATCGGCGATCTCCGATCCGACGGCCTGCTCGGGTGTCGCGAAGGCACGACTGCCTGGTGAGCCCTCGGGCCGGGGGTAGTAGCGACGCCGGGCCCACAACGCGACGTAGACCAGGCCGACGAGCACCGGGACCTCGATGAGCGGGCCGACGACGCCGGCGAGGGCCTGGCCCGACGACACGCCGAACACGCCGATCGCCACGGCGATGGCCAGCTCGAAGTTGTTGCCGGCAGCGGTGAAGGCGATCGACGCGTTGCGGTCGTAGGGGAACCCCAGCCGCAGCCCGAGCGCGAACGACCCGACCCACATGATCGCGAAATACACGAGGAGCGGCGCCGCGATGCGAGCGACGTCCCACGGCTCCCTGGTGATCCGGTCACCTTGGAGCGCGAAGAGGATGATCACCGTGAACAGCAGTCCCCACAGGGCGACCGGTCCGATGCGGGGCAGGAACCGTTGCTCGTACCACTCGACGCCTTTTCGGC
>JADGON010000057.1 GCA_017882945.1 Acidimicrobiia bacterium
ACGTCGACCCGCTCGATGATCTTCTCCACGTCGACCCGCTCGATGATCTTCTCGACATCCACCCGGTCGATGATCCCCTCGACGTTCACGTTGTCCAGCAGCGCGTCGATGTTCACCCGGGCCACAATCGAGTCGATCGGCAGCTGTCCCATCAACGAGTCCATGTCGAGCTGCGCGATGACTGCGGTGGCGAGCTCCGGGGCGAGACGCCGAACGAACTCGGTGACGAGGGCGCGGTTTCTCGCCTGCTCGACCTCGCCGAGGTCACTCCACCGTTCGAGGTATCCCTCGGTCGCCCGCACCGGTGCGCCGACGAATGGTGCGCGGGCCAAGGTGCCGGCCACCTGGCCGACACCGCGCTCGACCCTGGCCGAGACGTCGAGCATCCGGCGTTGCGCGACCAGGCCTGCGCCCATGAGCGCGCCGGGGACCAAGCGCATGACCCCGGGTGCTGCGACCTCGCTGCCCGGGTCTGCCGCCTCACCGGGCACGAACCGCTCGATCGCGTCGACCGCGGCCGACGCGGCGATGCTGGCTGCGCCGAGCCCGAGGTCCGTGGCCCGGCGCAGGAAGCCGGTGAACCCGATGGCCGGCGGTTCGGGCCGCGTCCACGGCACGACCGCGTTGGTCGGGGTGACGCGTCCATCGCTCGGGGTCGGCGGCCGCTGGTCCATGGAAGGGCTTCCTACTCCTCGTGGGGCAACCGCGGACCGCCGGGGTCACGGCCTACCGCAACGCCGACCAGTCGACGGATGCCTCCCCGCCGGAACGATTCGGCGACCGCGGCCGGCGAGTAACCCGGGTGGTGCGGCGCCACGCGCACACGCAGCGCCCCCGGGACGATCTCGAAGCGTAGCGGTGAGTTGAAGCGCAGCGCCTCGCCGTCCACACCGGCCTCGATGGGATCTCCCGAGCGCACCTCGAAGGACGTCGCCTCCCATTCGCGCCAACCAGGGAAGCGAGAGACGCTGCCCGCGGTCTGCGCGGCGACGAGCTCGGCGACTTCGGCGGCGGTGCGCACCTTCAGCACCACGATGCTGAGCTTGCCCGTGTCCATCCGAGCCCGCGAGCCAAATCCGCCGAGCCGGTCGAGCTTGTAGCGATTGTTCGAGATCAGCATGAGGTCGGCTTCCTCGTGCGCGTTGCCGTGGGGACCGTCGTACTCCAGGTCGAAGGGCTTGCTGCCGGGGCCCATGAGCAGCGGGATCATGTCCGCGACGGTTCCGAGCTTGTTGTCGCGGTACGCATCGGACTGCACGATGCGTGCGTACACGCCCAGCGACACGTTGTTGACGAACACCCGACCGGCGCAGCGCCCGACATCGACGCGCCGCTCGTAGCCGTGCGCAAACGCCTCGAGCGCGCCGACCACGTCCTCACGGTCGACCCCGAGGTCCAGTGCGAGATGGTTGCGCGTTCCCGCGGGAATGCAGACGTACGGCAGGTCGTGCTCGACCGCGATCGAGGCCACCAGTGCCTGCGAGCCGTCACCACCCGCCATCCCGATCGCGTCCGCACCTCTGGCGACGGCCGCGCGCGCCAGCTGCTCCAGGTCGTCGTCGGGCCCGAGCACCACCGGTTCGATGCCGCGCCGGCGCGCTTCGTGGGGGAGGTTGAGCTTCTCGACCTTGCCCCCGCCCGACTTGGGGTTCATCAACAGCACGGGCTTGGTGGGAGTGGCGGCAAGCACCCCGGGCGGCGGGGCGTCGCGCAGCGCACCGCGGTCATGTCCGAGTGCGTAGCGCGCCATCGCCGTGGCGAACGCCGCCAACACCACCACGAGCACGAGCTGAGCGACCGTCCGGTTGCGCAGCAGGATTGCTCCGGCAATCAGGATCATGGCGACGGTCACGAGCGCGGCCAGTATGCGCGCGAGGTGGAGCCGCGTCACCGAGTAGTACGCGGCAACCACCGCGACGACAGCGACGAGCCAAGCGCCGATGAGCGCCGCAAGATCGTCGACGAGGAGGTAGAGGATCGCTGCGAACGTCCCGACGTACGCAAGCAATGCCGACACTGCCGCGATCCGACGCATCGCCGCAGGACGGACAGTCTCGTTCATGGGAACGGCGGGCCGTCGAGGCGGTCGATGGTGGTGAACTCCTCCACCGGGCGGCGGGTCAATCGGGTCGGGAACTTCTCGGGCACACCCAGCGCGACGACGGCAGCGATCCCGATCTCGGGCGGGAACCCGAGCAGATCGCTTGCCGCCGCTTCCTGGCGCGCGAGGAAGGAGGTGATCACCCCGCCGAGGCCCTCTTCGTGCGCCGACAGGAGCAGGTTCTGCACGAAGGGATATACGGACGCGCCACCGATGATGCTCTGGCGCTGCAATCCCCAGTCCAGGACCGCGAGACTCGGGAGATGCGCCCCGATGACGAGCAGCGCGGGCACCTGGTCGAGGTCGTCGACGAAGGAAGACGGCCGCGCCGTCGCACGCGCCACCTCGAGGTCGATCTCCGATCGATTGGGCAGACCGTCCGGGCCGGGGGCGAACGGGACTTCGCCCGCTTCGATGAACGCGGCGTACTCGCGCCAACCCAACACGACGAGATCCCTGAGCTTGCGTCGTTGTTGGGGATCCTCGATCACGATGACGCGCCAGGGCTGCCGGTTGCCGCCGCTCGGTGCGAATCGCGCGCGTTCGAGGACGCGGGAGATCGTGGCGTCGTCGACCGGCGCGTCCGTGAAGGCACGGGCCGCGCCGGTGGTGCGCATGACGAGATCGAGTTCCATCAACCCCTCCTGATCATCGTGCTGCCGTACTCGCGCATGCGCTCGATCCACTCGGCCCGGCTCGACACGGCGTCGAACTGCACCGCGAGCCAGGTGACCCCGAGCGCCTCGTACTCCGTCGCCGGGTCGTCGAGCCTGAAGGGGGCGAAGCACACGTCGAGCGGCTGGGTTCGGCCGACGGCGATGCCGTGCTCGCGGGCCGCGTCGAGGCGCACCGCGAGGTCGTCGAGCGAGGTGATCGCGGGGGTCTTCGTGGCCCGGGCCGCGGCAGGAGGGTTCGGGAACGGCACCCAGCCCTCACCGAGCTCGACCGCGCGCCGCATCGCGCGGTTGCTGTTCCCACCGACCCAGATCGGCGGGGAGGGCCGGCTCGCTGGTCGCGGGCGCATCGTGACGGCACGGGCCTTGAAGTGCCGGCCCTCGACCGCGACCTCGTCCCCGGTCCACACGCGCCGCATCACCTCGATCGATTCGTCGAGCAGCTCGTTGCGCTCGTCGAAGTCCACTCCCAACGCGCCGAACTCGGGACGCAAGTAGCCCGCCGCGACCCCGAGGATGACCCGGCCCCCCGAGAGCGCATCCAGTGTGGCGACTCCCTTCGCCGCGAGGAACGGGTTGCGATAAGCGGCGACGTAGACGTGCGTCTGGAGCCGCACGGTCCTCGTCGACGCAGCCGCGAACGCGAGCCCCACGAGTGGCTCGAGTGCGTGATGCCCTCCGCCGTCGAGCCACTGCTGGTCCGCGGCGGGATGATCGGTGACGTAGACCGCGTCGAACCCCGCCGCTTCAGCGGCCGCGGCCATCTCCATGACGGCCGGTCCGGTGACGAACTCGTCGGCCTGGTCGACGTGGTCGACGGGGAGACCCACGCTGAATCGCATGGGCGCACGCTACCGTCGCGGCCAACGACGCCTCCGGAGGTCCGTACCGCAATGACCAGCCTGACGACCGACGCCATCGATCTCAGCGACATCGAATTCTGGGCCAAGCCCGAGGCCGAGCGCGAAGCCGTGTTCCAGTTCCTGCGGGATCAGGCGCCGATCACGTTCTACGACGAGATCCTCATCGAGGGCTTCCCCCAGGGACCCGGGTACTGGGCGCTCACCCGCTACGCCGACGTCATGCACGTGAGCCGTCACCCCGAGCTGTTCGTCTCCGGCCGCGGTGGCACGAACATCGGTGACATCCCCCAGGAGCTCGCGGAGTTCCTCGGCTCGATCATCAACATGGACGACCCTCGGCACAAGAAGCTTCGCGGGCTCATCAGCTCCGGTTTCGCGCCCAAGCACCTCAACCAGCTGCTCGAGCAGGTGCAGGTGCGCGCCAAGGGTGTCGTTGATGCGGTTGCCGCCAAGGGTGAGTGCGACTTCGTGAGCGAGATCGCGGCGCTGATGCCGTTGCAGATCGTCTGCGACATGGTCGGGGTGCCGCCGTCACTGGAGCAGTCGGTCTTCGCTCAGAGCAACATCATCCTGGGGGTCGGCGACCCGGAGTACGTCCAGAGCTACGAGGACCTGATGGGCGCGTTCATGACGCTGCACCAGATGGCCATGGAGCTCGGCCAGCACCGGTTGGACAATCCGACCGACGACATCACCAGCATCCTCATGCACGCCGAGGTCGACGGGGAGCGGCTGACGGTGCCCGAGTTCGCCTCGTTCTTCATCTTGCTCGTCGTCGCGGGCAACGAGACGACCCGCACCGCGATCAGCCACGGGATGCTCGCCCTCCAGGAGAATCCCGACCAGAAGGCGCTCTGGATGAGCGACTTCGATCGGTACGCGCAAGACGCGGTCGAGGAGATCGTGCGCTGGGCCACCCCGGTCATCCACTTCCGCCGCACCGCAACCCAGGACACCGAGATCAGCGGCCATCCGATCAAGGAGAACGAGAAGGTCGTGATGTTCTTCAACTCGGCGAATCGCGACGAGCGCGCGTTCGAGCGGCCGTACGAGTTCGACATCACGCGGTCACCGAACCCGCACGTCGGCTACGGCGGTGGCGGACCCCACTTCTGTCTCGGCGCGAACCTCGCCCGCCGCGAGATCCGGGTGATGTTCGAGGAGCTCTTCATGCGCCTCCCCGACCTCGAGATCACGGGCGAGCCTGCGCGGCTGCAGTCCAGCTTCATCCACGGCATCAAGCGCATGCCGTGCGCCTTCACCCCCAACGGCTGAGCGCGCGCGGCGGCCGGCCATCTCTGGCCGGCCGCGGTCCGCGAGCTCGAGGGCCTCAGTCACATCGCGATGGTCTCGTACACCTCCACCGTGCCGCCCGCGCTGAGGACCGGGCAACCGCCGGCCAGCTTCGCCGCGAGCTCCAGGCTCTCGGCCTCGAGCACCGAGTAGCCACCCAGACCGGCGGTCGCGGCACCCGCAGATCCGTCGGAGTTCACCGCGGTGGACGCGCCGAACGGGTTCCCACCGTCGATCACGGCCGAGCCGAGCGTGCCGAACCAGTCGATCCACGCCTTCATGACCGCTTCCTGCGCCTCGGGCGTCTCGGCCATCGAACCGCCCTTGTAGGCGAACACGTACTTGCCCATTCGCTGCTCCCTTGGTCGGGGCACCCGCTCGGCGCCGCTACCCCTACGACGAAGAACGCCAGCGCGATCGACAGCTCGACGCGAAGAATCTCCGGGCCCGCCCGCCGGGCCGCGCACCTGCCGTTCCGGCGGGAGAAAGGGCGGGGTCAACCCCGATCTCGGCATGTGAGCCGGACCCGGTCAACGTCCGTGGCGGAACCAGGTTCGCGCGGCGGTGTCGAAGGCGCGCTGGTAGTGGGCGTACTCGTGCCGAAGCGATTCTCCCGGCCAGTCCGATGGGAGGAGCGCGGGTGGGAGCAGCGGGTCGCTCCCGATGTGACGCAGCGCAGCTGCACCCGCGACGAACGCGTCGGCGACGATCTCTCCCGCTTCGGTCTCGAGCCGGACCGTCAACGCGCCGAGCCGCGCGGTGAGCGCGCTCGCGCGTTGGGCCCAGCGCTTCGGTTGGAAGAGCCGATTCGCGAGCGCGACGGGATCGTCCTCCGGGCGCGCGGTGAGCCACTCGCACTGGGTGCGGGCAACCGCGGGGATGTCGAGCTCGAGGTTGTCCGGCCGCAGCCAGACTCCTTCGCGCCGCTCGCACAGGTGGAGCCGGCGCATCGCGTCCCGGAGCCCGGCGCGCGTCCGTGCATCACGACGACTCGCGACCACCACCGCGACACGCCAGTCGCCATCCCAGCTCCGCACCCGCGGCGTCAAGCTGGTCTCCTGCCGCACCTGACGACCCGCGAGACGACCGGAGAGGCAGTACACGCCGTCGGTCGCGACGAGCTCGCCCTTGGCCATCATGCGGTGGAGCGCGACTCGCGCCGTCCCTTCCGCGATGCCGAACAGATGGCACCACCGCACGAGGTCCGCGACCGGCGCTTCGGGCGGCCGGCGTCCCAGCAGCAGGCTGGCCATGACGGAACGGGCCGAGAGCGGCCGCTCGAGCAGTGGTTCCGGATCCGAATCGAGGGGGATATTACGTGATTGCTGCATCTGTTGTAATCACCGTAACATCACCTCGTGGCCACGAGTGACGCGACGACCAAGACGATGGTGCCGGACCCGGAGCTCCTCGTCGCCCCGAGCCCGGACAGCCGTGTCACCGCGATCGGCAAGCCGGTCCCCGAATGGCGCGAAGACCTCCGGCGCATCCCGTCGCTGCGCAACGCCGTCTCCGTCGTCGTGCTCTACGTGATGACGATCGGGATCATCGGGCTGGCAGTCTGGGCCAACCATCCGGCGGTGTGGGTCCTCGCGTTCCTCGCCATGGGTCCGATGATCGCCCGCTTCAACATCTTCATGCACGAGGCTGCGCACCGTCTGCTCTTCACGAACCGGTCGGCCAACGACTTCGTCGGTCGCTGGTTCCTCGGCTTCCCCGTCTTCGCTCCGATCGACCTCTACCGCCGCGGGCACATGGCGCACCACCGCGAGGAGTTCGGTCCGAACGAGCCGGACATTCCCCTGTACACCGGCTACCCGATCAAGCGCGACTCGATGCGCCGCAAGCTCACGCGTGATGCGCTCGGCATCACCGGCACGAAGCTCATGCGCGGCCTGTTCCGCGGGTTGCGTTCCGAGAACGCCGCGATCAAGCAGCAGGCCTGGAAGATCCTGGCCACCCAGGTCGTGATCCTCGGCCTCTTCACGCTCGCCGGTCACCCGTGGCTGTACCTCTTCCTCTGGCTGCTCCCCGACCTCACGGTCTGGCGAGTGATGAACCGGCTGCGCTCGATCGCCGAGCACGGCGGCATGCAAGCCTCGGCCGACCGGCGCAACACCACCCACTCGGTGCGCCAATCCCTGCCGGCTCGACTCACGATCGTGCCGTACAACACGGGCTGGCATCTCGCCCACCACGTCGACTCCGGCATCCCGTTCCGGAAGCTGCCCGAGTACCACGCGGAGCTGATCCGCTCCGGGTACGTGCAGCCTCCACTCGAGTACCCGACCTACCGGGCGCTCTGGCGCAAGCTCGCCTCCGGCTGACGCGTGGGTCGACTCGCGGTCATCGGCGGCACCGGCGTTCGCGACAGCCGGTTCGGCGGGAACGCTTCGACGATCTCGGTCGAGGGGGTGACGCTGCTCGACACGGGTTCGTTCCTGCTCCTCCAGCGCCACGGGTTCGACCAATACGTCCGTGCCCATGAGATCGACCATCGGGCGAACGTCCTCGCGTTGCAGTCGGCGGGTTGCGACCGCGTGCTCTCGCTCTCCTCCACCGGGAGCCTCCGCGCCGACTGGCCGGTCGGGACATTCGTGTGCCCCGACGACTTCTACGCGCCGCACGCGACCGACACCGTGCACGACGACGCGCGAAGCCACACCGTCCCAGGGTTCGACCGTGCGTGGCGGGCGCGCATCCTCGAAGCCTGGAAGGTGAACGCCGCGACTCCGATCCTCGACGGCGGGGTGTACACGCAGACGCGTGGACCTCGCTTCGAGACCCCGGCCGAGGTGCGCGCGCTGGCCCGGATCGGCGATCTCGTCGGCATGACCATCGCAGCCGAGTGCATCCTGGCCAAGGAGGTCGGGATCGCGTACGCGGCGGTATGTGTGGTCGACAACCTCGCGAACGGACTCGATGCGGAGCCGCTCACCATCGAGCAGTTTCAGGCCGCCGTCGAGGCAAATCAGCGCGCCCTGCTCACCGATCTCGCTACCGTGCTGCCCGTGCTGGCCGGACCCGCCTGATGCCGCTGACCGTCACCGACGCGGTGCTCGACGGCGCGCCGGTCGGTGTACGTGCCGTCGACGGAGTGATCGGTGCGATCGGCCCGGATGTCCGCCCCGAGCCCGGCGACGCAACGCTCGACGCGAACGGTTTGGCGCTCACTCCCCCGCTCGTCAACGGTCACACGCACGCCGCGATGACCCTGTTCCGGGGCTGGGGCGACGACCTCCCGCTCATGCAGTGGCTCGAGCAGCGCATCTGGCCCGCCGAGGCGCGGCTGAGCGGCGACGACGTCTACTGGGGCACGCGGCTCGCGTGCCTCGAGATGATCCGGTCCGGCACGGTGCGCTTCTGGGACATGTACTGGCATCAGCTCGACGTCGCGCGCGCGGTGCTCGACAGTGGCGTCCGCGCCGTCGTAGGTCAACCGATCCTCGAGTTCGAAGGCGCCCCCGACGGGGCACGGCCCGAGGACGCGGCCGAAGGTATCGCCAAGCTGGGTGAGCTCGGAGCTCGAGTGCACGGGGCGCTCACCCCGCACGCGCACTACAGCGTGACGGAATCCTCGCTGCAGCTCATCGCCGAGATCTCGCGCACCCAGCAGGTACCGGTGCACACCCACCTCTCGGAGACCGGGCAGGAGGTGCAGGACTGCATCGACGCCCATGGATGCCGGCCGGCGCACTACCTCGATCGGCTCGGCCTGTTGAACGAACGCTCGGTGCTCGCACACGGCGTGTGGCTCGACGACGAAGAGCTCGAGCTCATCGCCGAGCGCGGCGCGACCATCGTGACGAACCCGGTGTCGAACATGAAGCTCGCAGTCGGGGGCGCGTTCCGCTATCCACGCGCTCGAACCGCGGGTGTCGCGGTCGGTCTCGGCACCGACGGCGCGGGCTCGAACAACGCGCTCGACCTGCTCGCGGACATGAAGGTGTTCGCGTTGCTCCAGAAGCACACCGCGGTGGACCCGTCGACGGTGCCGGCGGCGGAAGCCTGGGCGATCGCGACCGGCGAGCACGCACCCGTTCTCGGCGGCAGGCCACTCGGAGTCGGCGAGCCGGCAGACTTCCTGTTGGTCGAGACCTCGGGCGTCGAGATGACGTGCGGGCCACTGCTCGAGTCCCTCGTGTATGCGACCAGCAGCGCCTCGGTCGACACCGTCGTCGTCGACGGACGAGTGCTGATGCGCCACCGCCAGATCGAGGGCGAAGCCGAGGTCCGCGCCCGCGCGCTCGAGGCATCCCGACGCGTCTGCGCCTGAGCCTCATCGGCGGTAGGTTCTCGGCCGTGGGGGACGAGATCGACTACGGGAGTGCCTACTCGGCGCTCCGCGGCCGGGTGATCGAGCTCGTCGTGCAGGCGACGGATGATCAGCTCGAGACGTTGACCCCCGCGACACCTGACTGGCGCACGCGAGATGTGCTGGCGCACCTGACGGGCGTCACCGCCGACATCTTGACCGGGAACCTGGAGGGTGTGGGCACTGATCCGTGGACGCAGGTGCAGGTAGAGGCGCGCCGCGACCGCACCGTCTCCGATCTGATCGCCGAGTGGCAGGAGAACGGTCCCGTCATCGACCCGATGATCCATTCGTTCGGCGCCGTCGCCGGACAGTTCCTGACCGACTCCATCACTCACGAGCAGGACATCCGCGGCGCGCTCGACGCGCCGGGCGCGCGCGAATGCGACGCGATCGGCATCAGCTTCAGTTGGATCGGCCACATCGTCGGCGACATGCGCCAACAGAGTGGTGCAGGAGCATTGGTGGTCAACACCGAGTCCGGCACCCACGTCTTCGGTGATGGAGATCCGGGCGGGACTTGCACCACGAGCCGCTTCGACTTCATCCGGGCGACGACGGGCCGCCGCAGCGTCGATCAGATCGAGGCGTGGAGCTGGGACGGCGACCCCCGCATCGACCTCCTCGTCCTCCCGATCTTCACCCCCCGCCCCGACCCCCTCCTCGAGTAACCCTCGTGGGTCAGGTGGGGTCGGGCTCGACTGCCTCTTCGGCTTCGTAGGTCAATCCAGCGTCGAGCAAAGCCTTCGCCTCGTCGAGGTCGTCGTCGAAGACCACGACACGGAACCCGTCGAGCAGGGAGATGTACGGCATCCAGCCGCCGGCGTCGCCGTACTTGCCGGACGCCTGGATCCCGTTGGCCTCGAGCAACGCGATCGCCGCGTCGGCCTCCATGCGGGACCCGAAGTTCGCGGCCTCGACGATCTTCCCGCCGGGTCGGGGTTCGCGCGCCATTGCTCCAGGTTAGAACCGGATCTCGAGCGGGATCACCCGGCCTCACAGGTAGGTTGCACGCGGCGTGAACCGCTCGCTCGCTCCCTTCCGCCACCGCATGTTCGCGATCCTGTGGACCGGCGCCTTCGTGTCGAACGTCGGCACGTGGATGGAGACGGTCGGGGTCGGCATCCTGGTGACCGAAGCGACCGGCGAGGCGCTATGGACCGGACTCGTCGCGGCGGCCGGCTTCGTTCCCAGCGCGGTGCTCGGGCCCGTCGGCGGCGCGCTCGCCGACCGGCTGCCGCGACGCAGGCTCCTGCTGATCACGACCACGATCCAGACCATCCTCGCCGGCACCCTCACCCTGCTCGCGGCCAACGGGAACCCGGGCCCGGGAATCGTGACGCTCGTCGTGCTCGGCGCCGGCTGCACCCAGGCGATCGGCTTCCCGGCATACCAGTCGGTGCTCCCCGACCTCGTTCCGAGGGAGGATCTCGTCGGTGCCGTCGCGCTCTCCTCCGCGCAGTGGAACCTCGGCCGCGTCGTGGGACCGGCGCTGGCCGGGATCGTGATCAGCATCGGCGGGTACGCGTGGGCGTTCGCGATCAACACCCTGAGCTTCTTCGCCGTGATCCTCGCGGTGTCCCAGCTGCGGTTGCCGCCGCCGGTCGAGCGGACTGCGCAATCCGTGCTCTCGTCGATCAAGCAGGGGATCGCCTACACGCGTCGAGACCCCGGCCTGCGAGTGGTCGTCGCGTACATGGCGGTCAACACCCTGCTCGCGGCGCCATTCATCGCGCTGATCGCGGCGATGTCGCTGAAGGTGCTCGATGCCGGCGCGGGTGGAACCGCGGTGCTCGTCACCGCCCAGGGCCTCGGTGCGGTGACGATGGCGCTGACCCTGGCCGCGCTCGCGGCGCGGTTCGGCCCCGGACGCGTGCTGCTCACAGTGCTATGGGGGCTCCCGCCGGCGCTCGTGATCTATGCGCTGATGCCCGTGCTCGCGCTCTCGGCGATCGCGATCTTCTTCGTCGGCCTTCTCTACCTGGGTGCGCTCTCGAGCTTCACGAGCATCGCCCAGCTCCGGGCACCGGCTGCGGTGCGCGGGCGGGTGCTCAGCGTCCTCCAGGTCCTCCTCGGCTCGCTCTACCCGCTGGGCGCCGTGCTGCAGGGCGCCATCGCGGACGAGATCGGGCTCCGCGCGACGACTGCCGGGGCCGCAGTGATCATGCTCATCCTGCTGCTCGGCGCCCGCGTCGTCTGGCCCCGGTTCACGGCGGCGCTCGACGCGCCCGTCGCGGAGCTGCACGGCGACGCAGCCGGCTCGATCGAGACGCCGTAACCCAGCGCGCTACGGTCCCGCGAGCAGACGCTCTGGAGGGGGATCACCGATGGCGGTCGTGGAGTCCGAAAAGCGCGATCGGGTGGCGATCGTCACCCTGAATCGTCCCGAGGCACGCAACGCGGTCAACGGCGACCTCGCGCACGCAATGGAAGCGACCCTCGACGAGCTCGAGGAGGACGACGCGATCACCGTGTTGATCATCACCGGGGCGGGATCGACATTCTGTGCCGGCGCTGATCTCAAGAAGGTGGCGAAGGGCAAGGGTGGCGAGCTCGCGACGAAGAAGGGTGGCTTCGGCGGCATCGTGACCCGGAGCTTCTCGAAGCCACTCATCGCCGCGGTGAACGGACCGGCGCTCGCGGGCGGCTTCGAGATCGTCCTGTCGTGCGATCTCGTCGTCGCCGCAGAGCACGCGCGATTCGGACTGCCCGAGGTGAAGCGGGGACTGTTCGCTGCGGCAGGTGGGCTCATCCGGCTGCCCAAGCGCGTGCCGCTCGCGCTGGCGACCGAGCTTGCGATCACCGGCGACCCCATCGACGCGGACCGCGCGCTCCAGCTCGGGCTCGTGAACCGGGTGGTGCCCGGCGAGGACGTCATTGACGCCGCGCTGGCCCTCGCCGCGCGCATCTCCGTCAACGGACCGCTCGCCGTGCGCAACACCCTCAAGATGGTGCGCGAGGCGACGGATCTCACCGAGGAACAGGCGTGGCCCCGCAACTACGAGCTGGCGCTCGAAGTCTTCGCGTCGAAGGACTCGATCGAGGGTGCCACGGCGTTCGCCGAGAAGCGCGAGCCCCACTGGACCGGCACCTGAACCGATTCGCGACGCGGGCCCGTCCGGGTCAGACGCCCGCGAGGAGCTGGTCGTGCGCGTCGGTGATCTCGCTCACGACGATCCGTGCCGTCACCGCGGAGAGCAGCGCGAGCACGACGGTTGCTCCGGTCGCGATTGCGAGCGCAACCGTGTTGACCCCCACGCTGAAGAACACGGCGACTCCACCGACCATGCATCCGATCCAGAGCGTCCACCACCGCCGCACCACGTGGCGGGCCGGATGGTTCTCGGGGAGGAGATCGCAGGTCGACTGGTACGGCCACCAGAAGTTGAGCACCGGGATCATGAACGACGCGGTAGCGAGTCCGGGGTTCCGCCGGGCGCGGAGCCCCGTCGACGAGGCGAGCGAAGCGGACCGGTAGAACCAGAGCAGGAACAACACTGCGCCGACGACCACCGCGACGAGCGCGAGCTGCACGAAGATCGCGGCGCCGGAGTTCCCGTTCTGGTTGACGGAGCTGCCCTGTTTGCTGAGCTCGTCCCAGTGATCCGAGACCCACTGCAACCAGAACGCGCCGGAGATCGCGAACACCCCGAGCGCGGGACCGGCCCAGGCGAGCCCGAGCCGGGCCCAGCGCGACGCGGTGCGCTCCTCGCTGAGCCGGAGCGCGGGCGGCGCACCGGACATGCCACTGACGTGGCCCGTCCACTGCCTGCCGTCCCAGTACCGCAGGCCGGCGACGCCCCAAGGGTCGGGATGCCATCCCGGCGGCACTCCGGGCGGAGGACTCGCCTGCGGCGCAGCAGGCGGGGGCGGCGCGGATCCCGGGCTCGACGGAGCGGACGCGCCAGGGTCGGGCGGGGTGTCGAGTCCGCCGGGCCGGCGCGTCGTGCGGGCCCAGGCGACGCCGTCGAAGTACCGCTCCTCCGGGGTGTCCCACGGATCCGGGTACCACCCGGGAGCTCGTGCCTGGCCGCTCACGGTCGTGCTCCTCGTCGCTCCTGCACCGTCATCGAAGTGCCATGCTCGCGCAGATGGGCGCCCTTTCCCTCAGCAGGCCGGCGCGACGGGCCGATTCCGCCCGCCTGCACGTGATGATCGGGTGGGTGTCGCCGTGAAGATCCACGATCTCGCGACCCCTGCGCTCGTGGTTGACGCCGCCGGGCTCGCGCACAATCTGGCCACGATGGCGGCGGCCCTCCCGGGTGCGCGCTGCCGTCCCCACGTCAAAGCGCACAAGACGACGGCGCTCGCCCGCCGGCAGGCGGCGGTCGGGCACCACGCGTTCTGCGCCGCCACCCCGCGGGAGATCATCGGGATGGCGGCTGCCGGCCTGGGTGACGATCTCCTCCTCGCGAACGAGACCGTGAACGCGGAGCGGTTGCGCGCGATGGCGAACACCGGCGCTCGGGTGACCGTCGCGGTGGACTCCGCGGAGACGGTCGAAGCGGCGGCGGCGAACGGGATCCGCGAGGTGGTCGTCGATGTCGACGTCGGGCTTCCGCGCTGCGGTTGCGCGCCCGAGGACGCCGGCCGCATCGCCGACCTCGCACGCTCCCGCGGGATGGCGGTGCGCGGCGTGATGGGGTACGAGGGTCACGTCGTCGGCAACCCCGACCGCGAGTGGCGCGCCACGCAGACCGAGCGTTGCATGGCGTTGCTGCTCGCCGCGCACGATGCCGTGGGCGGAGACGTGGTTTCCGGTGGCGGCACGGGCACATTCGACCTGAATACCTGGTGCACCGAGATCCAAGCCGGCTCGTACACCCTCATGGACACTGCGTACGCCAAGCTCGGCGTTCCCTTCCGCCAGGCGCTCTGGGTCGAGGCGACGGTCGTGTCGGTCTCGGCGAAGGGATGGTTCGTCGCCGACTGCGGGCTGAAGGCACTGGGCATGGATCACGGCGACCCCAGCGTCGACGCGGGCGAGGTGCTCTTCTGCTCCGACGAGCACGTCACCATCCGTCCCGGCGCGGAGTCCACCCCGCGGGTCGGCGATCGTGTCCGCGTCTGGCCGGCACACGTGGACCCGACGATCGCGCTCCATGAGCGGATGCACATCGCCGACGGCGAGGACGTCGTCGAGACCTGGGAAGTCGACCTGCGGGGCTGGTCGGCCTGATCCCGGGTCGCTCCGGCCTCCGCACTTCGTACCCGCTCCGGCCTACGCTCGGGCCATGACCGACGACTTCGCCACTCTCGACGCCACCGCCCAGGCCGAGCTGGTTCGCACCGGCCAGGTCTCGGCCCTCGAGCTCGTCGATGCGGCGATCAATCGCGTCGAGAAGCTCAACCCCGAGGTCAACGCGGTGATCCATCCGCGCTTCGAACAGGCGCGCCAGGCGGCAGCGGGTCCATTGCCCGACGGACCGTTCACCGGCGTGCCCACCCTCTTCAAGGACCTCGGCTGCGCGATCGAGGGTGAGCCCTACCACGAGGGAATGAAGTTCCTGAAGGACGCGGGCTACCGCTCGCCGCACACCGACAACCTGGCCAGGCAGTACTTCGATGCGGGCTTCGTCGTCGTGGGCCGCACCAACACCCCGGAGCTCGGCCTCGTGCCGACCGCCGAGCCGGTGGCCTACGGAGTGACGCACAATCCTTGGGTGCGAGGCCACACGTCGGGCGGCTCCTCGGGCGGATCGGCGGCCGCGGTGGCGAGCGGCATGGTGCCGGTCGCGCACGCGAACGACGGCGGTGGCTCCATCCGCATCCCCGCATCGTGCTGCGGGCTCGTCGGGCTCAAGCCGACGCGAGGCCGCACGTCGACTGGCCCCGAGCTCAACGACATCTCGCAGTTCCTGATCACCGAGCTCTGCGTGAGCCGCACCGTGCGGGACACCGCCGGTGTGCTCGACGCAGTGCAGGGTCCGTTCCCTGGCGACGCGAGCCAGGCCCCGGCCCCGACACGCCCCTACCGCGACGAGGTCGGCGCCGATCCCGGGAAGCTCCGGATCGGCCTGCAGACCACCAACCCGATCGGCGACACCCCGGTGCATCCGGACTGCGTCGCCGCCGCGGAAGGCGCGGCCAAGCTGCTCGAGTCGCTCGGCCACTCGGTCGAGGTCTCCGCGCCGAAGGGCTTCGACAACGACGAGCTCATCATGCAGTTCGGCGCGGTGTGGGCGGCCGGCTGCTCCTACCTGCTCGACGACTGGGGCAGGAAGGTCGGGCGCGCGGTCACCGAGAACGACGTCGAGATCCTCACCTGGGCCCTCGCCGAGATGGGCAAGTCCGTCACCGCCGCGCAGCTCGTCGGTGCAGTGACCGACGCCATGAAGGCGAACCGGAAGGCGGCGGTCTGGTGGGCCGACGAGCCCGAGGGAAGCGGCTTCGACCTCCTGCTCACACCCACGCTGGGCGAGCCGCCGGTTCCCCACGGCACGTTCGACTCCACGGCCGAGGAGCCGCTGAGTGGCTTCTTCCGCTCGGCCGGGTTCGTACCGTTCACCGCGCAGTTCAACGTGAGCGGCCAGCCCGCGATCAACTTGCCGCTGCACTGGAACGACGATGGCCTGCCGATCGGCATCCAGCTCGTCGCCGCGTTCGGCCGTGAGGACCTGCTGCTGCGGGTCGCCGCACAGCTCGAGACCGCGCAGCCCTGGGTCGACCGCCACCCGCCCGTCTTCGCCTGATCATGGGTGACGACCTGGCGCACCTCGACGCCACCGCGCAGGCCGCGCTCGTCCGGAGCGGTGATGCAACGCCGACCGAGCTCGTCAACGCGGCGATCGCGCGCGTCGAGGCGCTGCAGCCGAAGCTGAACGCGCTGACGACAACCCGATTCGACCGCGCGCTCGAAGAAGCGGCGCTCTCCGACCAGGGCAAGGGGCTCGCCGGCCAAGACGCACCGTTTCGCGGGGTGCCGTTCCTGGTGAAGGACCTCGCCATGCCGCTCGCGGGCGAGCCCGCGCACGAAGGGATGCGGGCGCTGAAGGAGTCCGGCTACACCGCACCGGTCACCAGCTATCTCGCTCGCCGGTGGCAGGCAGCCGGATTCATCATCCTCGGTCGCACGAACACCCCCGAGCTCGGGATCATGCCGACGACCGAACCCGAGGCGTACGGACCGACACGAAACCCGTGGAACACCGATCGTTCGTCGGGTGGTTCGAGTGGCGGCTCCGCTGCGGCCGTCGCGAGCGGGATGGTCCCCGCCGCGCACGCGAGTGACGGTGGCGGCTCGATCCGCATCCCCGCCGCGTGCTGCGGCCTCGTCGGCCTGAAGACCTCACGTGGTCGCATCTCGGTCGGTCCCGGCAGCGGCGAGATCGCACGCCCGCTCAGCATCCAGTTCGCCTTGACCCGGACCGTGCGCGACGCCGCGGCGATGCTCGACGTGGCCGCCGGTCCCGAGGCCGGTGATCCGTTCGTCGCGCCCGCACCGTCACGGCCCTACCGCGACGAGGTCGGCGCGGACCCGGGCTCGTTGCGCATCGGGCTCATGACGACGATGCCGGGGAGCGCAGAGAACGTGCACCCGGACGGTGTTGCCGCGGCCGAGACCGCGGCGCGCCTGCTCGAAGCCGCGGGCCACACGATCGAGATCGCGCACCCCGAAGCTTTCGACAATCCGGAGCGCCTGGACGCGTTCATCCCGATCTGGTCGGCGATGGCCGCGTCGAACCTCGCGATCTGGGGTCGTGCGCTCGGTCGCGAGCTGGGCCAGGACGACGTCGAGCCCCTCACGTGGCTGCTGGCGGAACACGGTCGAGGTGTGGGCGCGGTCGCGTACACCGATGCTCTGTTCGCGATGCAGTCGTTCTCGCGTCGCTTCATGCAGTGGTGGTTCGACGGGTGGGATCTGCTCCTCACCCCGTCGCTCGGCGAGCCACCACCCGAGCTGGGCGTGCTCAGCACCCCCGACGACCCCTTCGTCGGCTACGGACGCGGCGCGACGTTCACGCCCTACACACCCGCATGCAACCAGAACGGGCAACCCGCGATCTCCCTGCCGATCGCCCAGGGCTCCGACGGCATGCCCGCGGGCGCACAGCTCGTCGCGGACTACGGCCGCGAAGACGTGCTGCTCCAGGTCGCCGCGCAGCTCGAAGCAGCCGCACCCTGGGCCAACCGGCGTCCCGGCGTCCATGCCTGACCCGGTTCGGCTCGGCGGCGGCCAGGGTTTCTACGGCGACACCCCGCGCGCGGTCGAAGGGCTGCTCGCCGAGGGCATCGACTACCTCTGTCTCGAAGCGCTCGCGGAGCTGACGCTCGCCATCCTGCAGAAGGATCGCGCCCGCGACGAGACCCTCGGCTACACGCGCGACCTCCCGCGCTACCTCGCTGCGTCACTCCCGGCGGTCGTCGACGGACGCGTGAAGGTCGTGACGAACGCAGGCGGGATCAATCCGGCGGCAGCCGCCCACGCGGCGAAGGAGACGGCCAAGGCGCTCGGCATCTCGGGCCTGCGGATCGCGACGGTCCTCGGCGACGACCTCATGACGAGGCTCGGGCCGCTGCATGCCGACACCACGTCCCGGCTCGCCAACCTGGACACCGGCGAGCCCTTCGAAGCGTTGCCCGCGGCGCCACTGTTCGCGTCGGCCTACATCGGCGCGTTCCCGATCGCCGAAGCCCTCGCGCAGGGCGCCGACATCGTGATCACCGGACGTGTGGCCGACGCCTGCCTCTTCCTCGGACCGCTGATCCACGAGCACGGATGGACGCGTGATGACTGGGACCGGTTGTCGGCCGGGATCCTCGTGGGCCACCTGCTCGAGTGCTCGGGCCAGGTCGCGGGCGGCAACTTCTCGGGCGAGTGGTGGACGATCCCCGAGCCGTGGAACCTCCCCTACCCGATCGCCGAGGTCGCGGCCGACGGCACTGCGGTGATCACGAAGCCCGCGGCGTCCGGTGGACGGGTCGACGTCGACACCGTGCGCCACCAGTTGCTCTACGAGGTGCACGACCCCGCGTCGTACTTCTCGCCCGACGTCGTCGCCGACTTCACGAGCGCGCAGTTCGAAGACCTCGGCTCGGATCGCGTGCAGGTCAGCGATGTGCGCGGGAAGCCCGCGACCGACACGTACAAGGCATTGCTCGCGTACCACGCCGGTTGGGCCGGTGAGACCCGCGTCGCGTTCTCCTGGCCCGACGCGCCGGAGAAGGCGAAGGCCACCGCGGCGATCCTGGCCAAGCGGGTGGAGATGGCCGGCATCGAGGTGCGCGAGTGGTGCTTCGAATACTGGGGTGTCGACGCGCTCGGTGGGCCGACAGTTCCGCCGCTTGCTCCTGGGGTCGAGCCACCGGAGTGCGTTCTGCGCGCGGCGTGGCGCTGCGACGACGAGCGCACGTCACGCGCGGTCGGGCGTGAGCTCGTGCCACTCGCGCTCTCTGCGCCACCGGCCGGGCTCACCGGGATGGGCCGGGGCATGGCCGGCGCCTCCACCGAGCTGCTCGGGCTGTGGCCGACGCTCATCGACAAGACCCTCGTCGACCCGGGCGTCACCGTGACCGTCGAGGAGATCTGATGGCGAGGATCGCGCTGCGGGAGCTCTGCGGCTACCGCGCCGGCGACAAGGGCGACATCTCCGACGTCGCGGTGTTCGCCTATGACGACGAGACGTATGCAGTCATCGTCGAGCAGGTGACGGCGGAGCGCGTGCGTGCGCTGTTCGGCTCGATGGTGCGCGGTGACGTGACCCGGTACGAGGCACCCAACGTGCGCGCCCTCAACTTCGTGTTGCGCGGCGCGCTCGGCGGCGGCGGTCCGAAGAGCCTGCGGTCCGACAACCTCGGCAAGACGCTCGGCGGCGCACTGGTCCGCTTGGAGATCGACGTCCCCGACGAGATCGCGGCCCGCCGTCGCCCCCGCCCCGATGTCACCTGGGCCGACGCCATCCTCGACGCCCTCCCCCAGTCGTAGGCGTCCAGCCGCGGCTCTCTCGACCCGTCGAGGTCGATCTTGGCGGCGTTGCTCGCCTCGCCGACTCCGTCACTGCTCCGTCCGTCAACTGTCTCGCGATTGGGGAAAGCAACGGAGGAAGGTCGGCCCAGGGTAGTCCCGGGCACGAAGCCGTCGATAGGCTGAAGGGTCCCCGCCGTCACTCGAGGAGCGTTCGCATGGGATTCCTGGACAAGGTCAAGGACACCGCCAACAAGGCGGCCGAGCAGGTGCAAAAGGCTGCGGAGACCGGCCAGGACAAGCTCGAGGAGTCGAAGCTCAAGAAGAAGGTCGGCGACCTGAAAGAAGAGCTGGGCGGCGTGGTCTACGACCAGCGCACCGGCGTGACGACCGGCGATTCCGCCGAGCCCGAGATCGTTCGCCTCGTTACCGCGATCACCGCGACCGAGCAAGAGCTCGCCGAGCTCAAGGCCGGGTCGGAGACGCCGAGCACCTGACGGCACGACAACGGGGCTGCTAGAAACCGGCCCATGGCAACCATTCGCGAAACCATCCACATCGCCGCGTCACCCGACAAGGTCTGGTCCGAGGTCCGCGAGCCGCTCGCGCTCCTCGACTGGTTCGAAGGCCTCGACGGTGGCGAGATGGTGGGGACTGCCCGGAAGCTCAAGATGGGCGACATCTCCATCACCGAGGAGATCGTCACCGTGGACGACGACCTCCGCCGCTTCCAGTACTCCATCACCGAGATGCCGATCCCGGTCGAGTTCCACCTCTCGACGATCGACGTGCTCGAGGACGGCGACGGGACGCTCATCGTGTACGGCGCGGACGTCCGACCCGACATGCTCGGTGACATCCTCGCCCCCACGATCGCCGGCGCGGTCGTCGGGATGAAGAAGCACTTCGAGAGTTAGCCGCCGCTGACGTCTTGGGGCTTGGCCTTGCCCGCCCCGATCCACGGCATCATCGAACGCAGCTGCGTGCCGACGGCTTCGATCGGGTGCCGTGCCGACTCCGCACGCAGGCGGTCGAAGTTCGGACGGCCCGCCTCGTTCTCGGCGATCCACTCCTCGGCGAACTGGCCGCTCTGGATCTCGCCGAGGATCTTTTTCATCTCGTCCTTGGTGGACGAGTTGATGATGCGCGAGCCGCGCGTCATGTCGCCGTACTCGGCGGTGTCCGAGATCGAGTAGCGCATGTTCGCGATCCCACCCTCGTAGATCAGGTCGACGATCAGCTTCACCTCGTGCAAGGTCTCGAAGTAGGCCGACTCCGGCTGGTAGCCCGCCTCCACCAGTGTCTCGAACCCGTTACGAATGAGCTCGACGAGCCCGCCACAGAGCACGACCTGCTCACCGAAGAGGTCTGTCTCGGTCTCCTCTTCGAACGTGGTGTCGAGCACGCCGGCCCTGGTGGCGCCGATCCCCCGCGCGTACGCGAGCGCCACCGCGCGTGCGTTGCCCGTGGCGTCCTGCGCGACGGCCACGAGCGCGGGCACGCCGCCACCCTCCTCGTACGTGCGCCGCACGAGGTGACCCGGCCCCTTCGGCGCGATCATCCACACGTCGACGCCCTCGGGCGGTGCGATCTGGTGGAAGTGGATGTTGAACCCGTGCGCGAACGCCAGCGAGTTGCCCGGCTGGAGGTTCGGCGCGATGTCCGCCTCGTACACGCGCTTCTGCTCGGTGTCGGGCAGGAGCACCATGACGATGTCGGCGGCCGCGACCGCGTCACCCGTCGGCAGCACCGCGAGCCCGGCTTCCTCGGCCTTCGCCTTGCTCGAGGACCCCTCGCGCAGGCCGACGACGACGTCGACGCCCGAGTCCTTGAGGTTCAGCGCGTGCGCGTGGCCCTGCGAGCCGTAACCGAGGATCGCGACCTTCTTGCCGGTCAGCAGGCCGAGATCGGCATCGTCGTCGTACGAGATCGTGGCGGGCATTCTGATTCCCTCTCTTGATGGAGTGGCGAGGCGCCGGAGGTGACTAGGCGCCCTTGTTCTTGACCAGCTTGAGCTTGCTCGATTCACGCGACAGCTTGGCGAGCGCGATCCGGCCCGTCCGCTGCAGCTCGACGATCTCATACGGAGCCAGCAGCTCCGTCATCGCGTCGAGCTTCTCGGGCGCGCCGGCGACCATCAGGGTCATGGCCTCATAGCCCACGTCCAGGATCTTGGCCTCGAAGATCGACGCCAGCTCGGTCACCTGGGACCGGAACGAGCCGTCCACCTTGACCGTCACCAACATGAGCTCGCGCTCGACGGCCTGGTCCGCGGTGAGCTCGCTGATCCGGATCACCGGGATGAGCTTGTTGAGCTGCTTGGTGACCTGCTCGATCGGCGCGCTGTCACCGTCGACGACCACGGTCATCCGGGAGTACCGCGGGTCCTCGGTCGGGCTGACCGCGAGCGAGTAGATGTTGTAGCCCCGCCGTGAGAACAACCCGGCGATGCGGCTGAGCACTCCGAACTTGTTCTCCACCAGGACGCTCAGGATGTGATGCGATCCGTCCACGGCTAGCGACCTCCCGGCCGGTCGGTCTCGGGACCGAGGATGATGTTGTCGTTGGGCTGGCCCGCGGGAACCATCGGGTACACCTTCTCCCGGTAGTCGGTGCGAAAGTCGATCACGACCGGACGGTCGTCGATCTCGTTCGCCTTCTCGATCGTGGGCACGACGTCTTCGGGTGTGTCCACGCGGAAGCCCACGCACCCCATCGCCTCGGCCCACTTCACGTAGTCAGGCAGGTCGGGCGAGAGGTACACCTCGCTGTAGCGCTCCTCGTAGAAGAGCTCCTGCCATTGCCGGACCATGCCGAGGTACGCGTTGTTGAGGATCGCGATCTTCACCGGGATCTGCTCGGCGCTCGCGGTCACCAGCTCCTGCGCGGTCATCTGGAAGCAGCCGTCGCCGTCCACGGCCCACACCATCCGCTCGGGCATCCCGACCTTCGCGCCGATGGCAGCCGGGACCGCGAAGCCCATCGTGCCGAGACCACCGGAGTTGACCCAGGTGTAGGGGTGACGGAACTTCCAGTGTTGGCTCGTCCACATCTGGTGCTGGCCCACGCCCGACGCGACGATCGTGTCATCGGGCGTGTGGTCCCGCAGCGACTCGATGCAGAACTGCGGCTTGAGCGGACCATCCTCGTACTGCTCGTACGTGAGCGGGAACTCGGTCTGCCAGGCCTTCACCTGGTGGCGCCACGGGGCCAGGTCCGGCCAGTCGCGCTTGGTCTGGTCGCTGCGCACCGCGGTGATCATCCGCTCGATGACGTTGCGGCAGTCACCGACGATCGGCACATCGGGCCGGCGCACCTTGCCCAGCTCGGCCGGATCCACATCCACGTGGATGATCTTGGCGTCCGGAGCGAAGTCGCCGACCTTGCCGGTCACGCGGTCGTCGAAGCGCGAACCCAGCGCGATGAGCAGGTCGGCCTTCTGCATCGCGGTGATCGCGGTGTAGTTGCCGTGCATGCCCGGCATGCCGAGGCAGAGCTCGTGATCGTCGGGGAACGCACCACGCGCCATGAGCGTCGTGACCACCGGGATCCCGGTGAGCTCGGCGAGCTCGCGCAGCGCTTCCGCCGCGCGCGCCTTGAGGATCCCGCCGCCCGCGTAGATGACGGGCCGGTGCGACTCGCCGATGAGGCGCGCCGCCTCCTTGATCTGCTTCGGGTGGCCCTTGAGGTTGGGCTTGTACCCGGGCAGGTTGACGGAGTCCGGCCACTCCCAGGTCATCATCTGGTTGGCGATGTCTTTCGGGAAGTCCACGAGCACCGGTCCGGGCCGGCCGGTGGTGGCCACGTGGAAGGCCTCACGGATGATGCGCGGGATGTCCTGGGCGTCCGTGACGAGCCAGTTGTGCTTGGTCACCGGCATCGTGATGCCCAGCGTGTCGCACTCCTGGAACGCGTCGGAGCCGATCGCGCTGAGCGGGACCTGACCCGTGATCACGACGATCGGGATCGAGTCCAGGTACGCGTCGGCAAGCGGCGTGACGATGTTCGTGGCCGCAGGACCACTGGTGACCATGGCCACGCCGGGCCGCCCGGTCGCGTGCGCGTACCCCTCGGCCATGTGGCCGGCGCCCTGCTCGTGGCGAACGAGGATGTGCCGGATCGACGAGTCGATCAGCGGGTCGTAGACCGGCAGGATCGCGCCGCCGGGGAGGCCGAACATGACCTCCGTGTTCTCCATCTCGAGGCTCTTGATGAGGGCCTGGGCCCCACTCAGCTTCATCGGTGCTCCTGGGTTGATGGTCCGGGGCACCGTCAGCGCCTCCGGACAGCAAAAGCCCCTCGCAGAGCGAGGGGCGGAAGCGCACGGACGCGGGAGACGCCGTGCGCTACGTAACTACGAGGAGGTCGGAGATGCGGAACATAGAACTCGTATCATTGCACGGTGTCTGCACTCCCCGCAAGGCATTCACCGGTGGTCACGCAGCCGGCGCCGCGGTCTTGCGACCGAAGGGCATGAACCCCTCGGCGCTGGCCGCGGCGATGCCCGCCGCGACGATGTCGCCGGCCGATCGGTACACCAGGTACCGAGGCACCCATCGGGGCCCGAACTTCGTGCTGAAGGTCAGCAGCGACTCGATCTGGAAGTACGGGTTCAGGCGCCGGACCAGCCACGCCTCGGCCGCGGCGGCGAACTTGAGGTCCGCACCCTCTTCGATCAAGCCCTTGAACACGGCGAAGTTGAGTGACACCTCGCTGATCCCGTGCTCGCCGGCCCAGGCCACGATGTCCACGATCATCCGCTCGTTGATCCCGTTCGGGCCGACGGGATCCCGGCGCATCGCGTCGATCGACAGTCCTCGGCCGAGCTTGCAGGGGACGTAGCGCTGGAACGCGATCGCGGTGCCGTCCTCGTCCCTGGCCACGATCACGAGGCACTGCGGGTCCCGCCCGGAGAGCAAGCCGTCCAGGGCCATGGAGAAGCCGCGCTCGGGCTCGCCTTTGCGGTGCCGCTCGGCGATCCCCTGCAACGCGGCGCGCAGGTCCGGGCTGAGCTCGCCCTCGCGCATGATCTCGGTGGTGATGCCGTGGTTCTTGGTGCGGTTGGCCGCCTGGCGAACGGGGCGCATCGCCCGGCCCTCGAGGGTGAACGTCTCCACGTCGATGATCGCCTCGTCACCGAGGTAGTGCGATCGCATGCCGGCGTCCTTCCAGAGGGCGAGCCGGTCGTGACGCACACCGAGGGACGCCGGCCGCCACCCGTGCGCGTCACAGCGCTCGATGAAGAGGCGGATCACCTCCGGATACGCCGCGGGGTTGCCGATCGGGTCTGCCGAAGCCAGGCCGATGCCGTTGAGGTAGCGGTACGCGAGTGCCGCGCTCCCGTCGGCAGAGAACACGTAGCACTTGTCCTGACGCAGCGCGAACGGGTCGAGCGTGTCGCCGTCGGTCCGGTCGAGCATCGGTCGCACGCGGTCCCACGCCTCGTGGTGGTGGTGCGACGCGACCCGGTCCGCGACGGGCGCGAGAGCGAGGAGGCCGATCGCGAGCAGGCTGACAACGCCGAGCACGGTGATCGAGACCGGGAACCAATGCCCGAACCGGCCGGGGAGCTGGAGCGGTCCGACGCCTCCGAGCAGACGCGCCACGACCTCGCGGAACGCGAGTACCGGGGTGAGCGACGGGTGGACATCGTCGTGGCGAAGCGCGAGACCGAGCAGCCCGTAGGCGACGTCGAAGGCGATGATCACCGGGACCCAGCGCAAGAGCGACTGCCAGCGCGCGCGGGGTGTCGGCTCGGTGAACAGGCGGCGACCGCGGATGAGGAGCGCGGCGACGACGATCATCATCACCGCCTCTTCGATGTCGAGGCCCTTGGCGACGTGGGTCACGACGGAGACGCCCAGCATGGTGATCGCGGCAACGAACGCGAGGCGGCGCCGGTGGGCCAGGCCGCGGGCGACGAGGATCAGCGCGATCCCCATGAGCGCGGTTGCGCCGTGCGCGAGCTCGCGGATGTCGGGCGTCAAGCCGGTCGCGATGAGGTGCACGCGGCCGGCCACGCTCGGTGTGAGCCCGGAGATGACGTTGACGAGACCGGCGACGGCGACCACCGCCGCCAGGACCCGAGCGTCCCGCTGTCGCCGCCGTTGGTCCTGGGCGGGTTTGGCTTCACTCGTGGTCGGCGTCGGTCCCGCAGCTTCACGAGCGGACGATGCAGACAAGGCCGACCATCTTACGCGTTCGGGTCCGCGAACCTTGACGACCGGAGGGCCTCAGGCCCGCTGGGGCAGGAGAATTCGCACCACAGCGCCCCCCTGCGGGGCGTTCTTCGCCTCGACCTTCCCGCCGGATGCAGCCACGATGCCGCTGACGATTGCCAGCCCGAGCCCGGTCCCGCTCCAGGCGCTGGGAGCATCCGCACGCGCGAACCGCTCGAATGCCCGCGCGCCGTCGAGCTCGGGCGGGAAGCCGGGCCCGTCGTCATGGACCTCCAACCAGGCACCCTCCCCCATGCCCTCGCCGACGTGGATCTCGACCCGTGTCTCGGCGTACCGGCATGCGTTGTCGAGGATGTTGGTGACGGCACGCTCGAGCGCCGCGGCATCACCGCGGACGATCGCGTTCCCGGAAGCAGCGATGTCGATCGACTGGCCACGACCGGCTCGACGCAGCGACGCGACGGCCGCAATCGCGACGTCGCCGAGATCGACTTCCGGTCGCGTGGCGGCCTCACTCGTGCGCGTCCGGGCCAGGACCAGGAGGTCGTCGGTGAGCTGCTGGAGCCTCAGCACCTCTTCCATGACCGAGTCGAGCGCCAACGCCTGATCGCTCCCGTCCACGACCCCCATCCGCGCCAGCTCGACTTCTCCCCGCAGGATCGCGAGCGGCGTCCGCAGCTCGTGGCTCGCGTCGTCGAGGAAGCCGCGCTCGTGCGCGACGGCGGCCTCGATGCGCGCCAACATCTCGTTGAGCCGTTCCGCGAGCTCCGCTATCTCCGTGCCACCGGAGGCCGGCACCGTCAACCGTCGACCAGGCTCGCGCACCGAGAGGTCTTCGGCTTCCTCGATCATCGAGCGAACCGGCGAGAGCGCGGCGCCCGCGAGGAACCAGCCTCCGAGCGACACCAGGCCGGCGAACAGCGGAAGACCCACGAGGAGTGCGATCACGAGACGCTGGAACGCACGCTCGCTCTCGACCAAGCGCGTGCCGACCGCGAGCACCACGGCCCGTCCACCGATGCGAGCCGGCCCCACGAGCAGGCGGGCGCGTTCGTGGTTCGGGCCCACGGTGCGCACCAGCGTCGCCGTCCCGCGCTGCCCGGCGCTGATCTCGGCGGTCGAGAGCACCTTCCTGTCCGCCAGGGCTCGCGGGGATGCTGCGAGCACGCTGCCGTCGTCGCCCAGCACTTGGGCGAAGCCCTCACCCCGCGGCAGCGTGGCCGTGACGTCGGCCACCTCGTCGCGCCTGGGGACGGCCGCGAGCGTGCGCTGCACCGCGAGGAAGCGGTCGTTCAACCCCTCGTCGATGATGTCGGTCTGCTCGGCGCGGAATTGCACGAGCACCACGGCACCGAACAGCCCGGCCAGCACCACCGTGCTGATCCCGAACAGGAGGGTGAGGCGGCCCTGGAGTGTGCGCGGCCTCAGGTTCCGCTCCGGAGCCGGTAGCCGACGCCGCGCACCGTCTCGATCGATTCGCGACCGAAGGGCCGGTCGATCTTCTCGCGCAGGTAGCGCACGTAGACGTCGACGACGTTCGACGTGCCGTCGTACGCGAAGTCCCAGACGCTCTCGATGATCGCAGTGCGCGTCAGCACCTCGTCGGGGTGCCGCATGAGGAGCTCGAGCAACGCGAACTCCTTTGCGCTCAGATCGATGGTCGTGTCGCTGCGAGTAACCGTATGCGCGGCGGGATCGAGGCGAAGGTCGCCGAGCTCGAGCACCGCGGGCCGCGCGGTTGCACTTCGTCGCGTCAGCGCCCGCAACCGCGCGTAGAGCTCTTCGAAGCTGAACGGCTTCGGGAGGTAGTCGTCGGCGCCGGCGTCCAGCCCCGTCACCCGATCCGTGACCGCGTCCCTCGCCGTGAGCAAGAGGATCGGTGCCCAACGTTCGGCGGCGCGCAACCTTCGGCAGACCTCGAAGCCATCGGGCGGCGGGATCATCACATCGAGGATGATCGCGTCGTACGGATTCTCGGTCCCGAGCCAGACCGCGTCTTCGCCGTTGTCGGTGACGTCGACCGCGTACCCATCGCGTTCGAGTGCCTTCCGGACGAGTGCAGCCATCTTGGGCTCGTCCTCGACCAGGAGGATGCGCACCTCAGGGATGCTAGGTGCCGTATTCCGCGGCTGCGGCCCGGTCGGACCGATTCCAGTGCCGCTCGACCAGCAGGCCGGCACCGAGCGCGAGCAGATGCTGGACTTCGGCGGTCTCGTGGACGATCCCGGGACTGCGGACGAGCCCGACGAGGAAGTAGCCGGCCACACCGGCCACCACGACGATGCCGGCCAACCGGGAACGCGCCAGCACCACCCCGGCCAGCCCACCGACCACCGCGGCGAGCCCGGCCGACGCGCCGACGTCCAGCGCCCGGTAGAGGGGTTCGAGGGTGGCCGAGCCGGCCACGTGCCCGCCGATGGCGATGACGGCGACACTCACGGTGGCGACGATGTGCCCCGTGAAGAACACGACGAGCGCGCGGACCGGGCCCCGCATCAGCGCGTACGGCAACAGGAAGGCGAGCGTGTAGATCGTCGTGGGCCCGATCATCCGGACGTTCGGGAGCAACAGCGCGGAGAGCGGGATGGTCCACACGGCGCCGTGCACGAGCCGCTCCGGCGAGTACCCGGCGAGCGTGTGCGCGACATCGTGGGTCGCGCCGTCCGCGTTGAACAGGCTGAGCGCAACCGGGATCGTGAGGAACGCCGCGACGCCGAGAAACCGCACCAGCTCGGAGCCCGGCGGCCCCGGATTCACGACGCGCCCGCGGGCCGGAGGTCGGGACGGGGGCAGGGGCAGGAGAGGCCCCGACACCCCGGTACCCACGGGCGTCGCCGCGATCTTCGGGTGGATCCTCGAGCGGATCCTCCCGGCGAGCTTGGTGGAGCCAGAGTTCGTAGCCGCGAGCCCGGAACTACTCGAGCGAACCGAATCGGCCATGGCCACGCCCCAGTAGGCCACGCCGTTCGTGAGAAGACGATGAACCGAGCGTGCGCCTACCGCTGGTGCACCGGACAGGAGTAGGTGGTCCGGCCGCCGACCGTCCGGCGCAGCAGCTCGGCACCGTCGCGCGGACAGTGGCCTCCCGGCTCGCGTGCCGGCATGTGGTCACCGGTGTGCGAACCACCGCGACGTTGCAGGGTGCGCAACGTCGTCGAGATCGCGCGGGCCAGGGCCCGGACCTCCGTGTCGCTGAGGGTGTTGGCCGGACGGACAGGGTCGATGCCGGCGCGAAACAGCACCTCGTCGGTGAGCAGGTTCCCGAGCCCGGCGATGCGGGCCTGGTCCATGAGCATCGCCTTGATCGGTGCCCGGCTCGCGGCCACGTGTGCCCGCAGGACGGGGAGCCGGAGCGCGAAGGCGTCCACCCCGAGCCGTTCTTCGTCCGGATCGAGCTCGGCCGCCCCCAGGCGCCGGGGATCGCGCAGGGACAGGGCGCCACCGTCCACGAACGTCACGCCGAATCGCAGCCACGCGGGGTTGTCGCCGTTGGCCGCGTAGAGCAGGGGGTCGCCGGCCGCCTCGCCGTCGATGATCACGCGTCCACTCATCCCCAGGTGGAGGGCGAGGGTGGGGCCGTCGCCGTCCGTGTCGAGGAGGAGGAGCTTGCCGCGCCGGCGCGCCTCGGTGAATCGACGACCCGGGAGTGCGGCCGCCGCGCCTTCGGGCGTGAGGCCTCGCTTCAGGAACCAGGCATCCGGCGCGTGCACGCCCGCGATCTCCCGCCCGAGAGCGCGCGCCTCGATCAGCTCACGCGCCTTCTCCGCCTCCAAGATCTCCGGCAACCGTCTCCCCCAGTTCGTGCTCGGCACGTTCGAGCCGAGCCTGCGGCTTCGCGCTCCGAGACCAGCCGGGTCGTCAGAAGTTGGTAATGGCGCCCTTCTCGGCCCCTTGCGCGAGGGCGGCGTACTTGGCGAGGAAGCCCGTCGGGTATCGGGGCTCGGGCAGCTTCCACTCCTTGCGGCGGCGCTCGAGCTCGGCCTCGTCGACGAGCAGGTCGATGGTGTGCGCGTCGGCGTCGATCACGATCCGATCGCCGTCGGCAACGAACGCGATCGGGCCACCGTCGACAGCCTCGGGTGCGACGTGCCCGACGCAGTATCCGTGCGTTCCGCCGCTGAAGCGCCCATCCGTGATGAGCGCCGCGTCCTTGCCGCGACCGGCCCCCTTCATCGCACCCGTCACCGCGAGCATCTCGCGCATGCCGGGGCCGCCCTTGGGTCCTTCGTAGCGGATCACCACGACATCGCCGGCCTTGATCTTGCCCGCGAGGATCTCGTCCATCGCGGCGGCTTCCCCGTCGAACACCCGAGCGGTGCCGTCGAACCGGGGCTCGTCGATGCCCGCCACCTTCACGACACCACCGTTCGGCGCGAGTGTCCCGCGCAAGACCGCGATGCCGCCCTGGACGTGGATCGGCGCGCTGAGTGGGTGCACGATCTCGCCGTCGGGCTTCGGAGGGTCGAGCACCTCGAGGTTCTCCGCCATCGTCTTGCCGGTGACCGTCAGCACGTCGCCGTGGAGCAGCCCGGCGTCGAGCAGCTCGCGCATGACGACGGGCACGCCGCCAATGCTGTCGATGTCCACCATGTGGTACTTGCCGTGCGGCTTCGTGTCCGCGATGTGAGGGACACGCGCGCCGATCTTGTTGAAGTCGTCGAGCTCGAGCTCCACGCGTGCCTCGTGCGCGATTGCGAGGAGATGGAGCACCGCGTTCGTCGAACCTCCGAGCGCCATGACGACGGCGATCGCGTTCTCGAACGCCTTCTTCGTCATGATCTGACGAGGCCGAAGTCCCATCTCGACGAGCTGGAGCACCGCTTTGCCGCTCTCGTACGCGAAGTCGTCACGCCGGCGGTCCACCGCGGCCGGTGACGCACTCCCCGGGAGCGACATCCCGAGCGCCTCACCCACCGAGGCCATCGTGTTCGCAGTGAACATTCCCGCACACGAACCTTCGGTCGGGCACGCCCGCATCTCGATCTCGCCCAGCTCGTTCTCGGTCAAGGTCCCGGCCGCGCACGCACCGACTGCCTCGAAGACGCTGACAATGTCCAGCGCTTGATCCTTGTACCGACCCGGGAGAATCGATCCGCCGTAGAGGAAGACGGACGGCAGGTTGAGTCGCGCCGACGCCATGAGCATCCCGGGCAGGCTCTTGTCGCAGCCCGCGAAGCTCACGAGAGCGTCGAACCGCTCGGCGTGCATCACACACTCCACCGAGTCGGCGATGATCTCGCGACTCACGAGCGACGCCCGCATCCCTTCGTGGCCCATCGAGATGCCGTCGCTGACCGCGATCGTGACGAACTCGAAGGGAAACCCGCCGGCGTCGCGAACCCCGTCCTTGGCACGCTTGGCGAGCCGGTCGAGCGGGACGTTGCAGGGGGTGACCTCGTTCCAGCTGGACGCGACTCCGACCTGGGTCTTGCCCCAGTCATGGTCCGTCATCCCAACCGCCCGGAGCATGGCGCGAGCCGGGGCTCGCTCCATGCCGTCGGTCACCTCATGGCTCCGCGGCTTCATGTCTTCGGTCATGAGCGCGAGGTTACGCCCCGCCCCGACGCGGTTCCGTGCCGATTCCGGCGCCGGCCGCTCGCGCTACCTTCGGGGCATGGCACCAGTGGGATCCGCGTCCTCATGAAGGTCGACGCGCCCCTCGTCACCGCAGCCCTGTCCGAGGTACCTCGTATCGCCCGCGAGATCGAGCGCCTGGGCTACGACGGCGTCTACACGTTCGAGGGCCCGCACGATCCGTTCTTCCCGCTCGCGCTCGCGGCCGAGCACTCCGAGCGGCTCGAGCTCGCCACCGCGATCGCGGTTGCGTTCGCGCGCAGCCCGATGAACCTCGCGCACATCGGGTGGGACCTGCAGACGTTCTCCAAGGGCCGGGCGATCCTGGGGCTCGGATCCCAGATCAAGCCTCACATCGAGAAGCGCTTCTCCATGCCGTGGTCGCGCCCTGCCGCGCGGATGCGCGAGATGGTGCTGGCCATTCGGGCGATCTGGGCCACCTGGCGGGACGGGACGCCGTTGCGCTTCGAGGGCGAGATCTACCGGCACACGCTCATGACCCCGTTCTTCACCCCGGAGCCGACCGAGTACCCCGCCGCCCGGATCTTCCTCGCGGGCGTCGGCGAGGGCATGACCGAGGTGGCAGGCGAGGTCGCGGACGGCTTCCTCGTCCATCCGTTCAGCACGCCGGAGTTCCTGCGCGAGCACACGCTGCCCGCGCTCGATCGCGGGCTGGCAACGTCCGGGCGGACGCGCGATGCGATCGAGATCTCGTGGCCGGTCCTCGTCGTAACGGGCGAGACCGAGGAGGGCATGACCGCGGCTGCGGCTGTCACGCGCGCGCAGCTCGCGTTCTACGGCTCGACCCCCGCGTACAAGGTCGTGCTCGACGCACACGGCTGGGGGGAGCTCCAGCCGGAGCTGAACCGACTCTCCAAGGAAGGCCGCTGGGACGTCATGGCGTCATTGATCGACGACGAGATGCTCACGACCTTCGCGGTGGTGGCTCCGCCCGGCGAGATCGCTTCGCTGATGCTGGCGCGCTACGGCGATCTCGTCGATCGGATCGCGTTCAACGCGCCGTACCGCTCCGACCCCGGCGCGTGGGCCGAGGCGCTCGCCGGGTTCAGAGTGCCGTGAGCCCGCTACGGATCGGAACCGCCGAGGGACTGATCGAGCCGCCCGCCGGCGTGACGGTCGCCGGACCCACGCGCGTGTTCGCGGACGCCGCACTCTGTGCCGACGGTCGCTTGCTCTGGTTCCGCGACGGCGCCTGGGTCGAGTTGGCCAGCGGCCCGGACATGCTCTGTGCGGTCGACGCACCCGGCGGGCTGCTCATCGGGACCGAGGGCGCGCACTTGGCCCGCGTCGGCACGACGGGACTCGAGCGGGTCGTGAGCTTCGAAGCAGTCGCGGGGCGGGACGAGTGGTACACGCCCTGGGGTGGAGCGCCCGAGACCCGTTCCCTCGCGCGCACGGACGACAACGTGCTGCTGGCGAGCGTGCATGTCGGTGGCATCCCCCGATCTGATGACGGCGGGCGCACCTGGCATCCGACCATCGACATCGAAACCGACGTGCACCAGGTGCACGCCGTCCCCGGTCGGCCCGACGTCGTGGTTGCCGCCGCGGCCGTGGGCTTCTGCCGCTCGGACGACGGCGGCACCACCTGGCGCGTGATCGCGGAGGGTCTGCACGCCACCTACTGCCGCGCGGTCGCGATCGCCGGTGACGCGGTCCTCGTGAGCGCCTCAGAAGGTCCGCGCGGACGGAAGAGCGCGCTCTACCGCCGTGGGCTTGATTCCAACGAGCCGTTCGAGCGGGTCACCGACTGGATCGAAGGGAATGTGGACACGTACGCGCTCGATGCGGCTGACGACCACGTCGTCTTCGGGACGCGCGCCGGCGTCGTGTGGGAGTCGATCGACGCGGGCGCCACCTGGGCGGTCCTGCGCGACGACCTCGCCCCCATCACCTCCGTCAGCCTCGCTCCCTAGGCCGCGTCGACGGCCTTGAAGGCTTCGGCGAGGCGGCCGTCGGGCAAGCCGACCCGGGCGCCGATCATCGCCCCCCACTCCCGCATGCGCTGATCCAGCCCGGCGGGATCCGGGATCTGGCTGACATGGCAGGCCAGAGCGGCGATCTTCTTGTCGATCGTGTCCGTGGTCTCGACATAGGTGTCCACGGTCGGGTGGGCCATGAGCCACAGCTCGGGCACCGTCCAAGGCTCCAAGCCGTCCGCCAACAGCTCAGGATGGGCGAACGGGTTGCGTGCATCGGGGTACACCGCACACACCGTGGCCTCACCCGCGGCGAGGTGGTCGGGGTGGCTCGCGTAGACGCGCTCCCACATCCGTTCGGGCGATTGGCACACGACCCGTTGCGGACGCGCCGAGCGAATGACGCGCGAGATGTCCCGCCGCAGCTCGATCGTCGGCTGCAAGCGGCCGTCCGGGTACGCGAGAAAGTGAAGATCGGTGACACCGACGGTCGCCGCAGCCGCGGTCTGCTCGACGCGGCGGATCCGCGCCATCTCGTCCCGCGGCAGGTCCAGGTCGGAGCCTCCCGCGTCTCCGTCGGTGACGATGCAGTAGGTGACGTCGATCCCGGCCGCGGTCCACGCGGCGATCGAACCGGCCACGCCAAAGTCGACGTCATCGGGATGGGCACTGACGATGAGGACGCGCTCCACACCCTCGTTCGTCGCCTCATGAGCCTCGGCCATCAGCTCAGCCTTTCATCGAGCAGCTGGTTCACCATCGCCGCGTTCGCCTTGCGGTCCGTGGCGCGCATGACCTGACCGAAGATGAAGCCGCGCTTCTTGCCCCGCACCTTCTCGTCGCCGACCCGGTACTCCTCGACCGCGTCACCGTTCGCTACGAGCACCTCGTCGACGATCGCCGCCAGCTCGGCCTCGTCGCTCACCTGGGCCAGCCCTCGCTCGGCGACCACCTGCTTCGGACGCTTCGGCTCGCGGAGGCACTCGTCGAGGACGTCCTTGGCCAGGCTCCGCGAGAGCGTGCCGTCCGCCACGAGACCGATCAGCTCCGCGAGCCCGTCCGGAGCCAGCGGCAGCACCTCGGGCGAGAGTCCGGATTCATTGAGGAATCCGAGGATCTCGCCGGTGCACCAGTTCGCCACGTCCTTGCCCGGCGCCCCCACTGCCATGGCTTGATCCGCGTACGCGGCGAGCGCAGGGTTGTCGACGAGCACCCGGGCGTCCTGATCCGCGACGCCCCATTCGGCGACGAGCCGGGTCCGGTGAGCCGCCGGGAGCTCGGGGACGGCGGCGCGCGCCTCGGCCCGCATCTCGTCACTCGGAGCGACCGGCACCAGGTCCGGCTCGGGGAAGTAGCGGTAGTCGTTCGAGCCTTCCTTGCTGCGCATCCCCTGCGAGACCCCCGCCGCCTCGTCCCAGCCTCGGGTCTCCTGCACGATGCGATCGCCGGACTCGACTGCGGCGATCTGGCGCGCGATCTCGTAGTCGATCGCGCGACCGAGTGAGCGCAGCGAGTTCATGTTCTTGACCTCGACCTTGGTTCCCAGCTCCCCGGTCCCGACCGGGCGGATCGACACGTTCGCGTCGACACGCATCGACCCTTCTTCCATCTTCACGTCCGACACGCCGATCGCCTGCAGCACACCGCGGAGCTCGCTCACGTACGCGCGGGCCTGCTCCGCGCTGCGGATGTCCGGGTGGCTCACGATCTCCATCAGTGGCACGCCGGCGCGGTTGTAGTCGACGAGGGAGTGCGAGGCGTCGTGGATCCGTCCTCCGCCACCGATGTGCTGGGTCTTGCCCGTGTCCTCCTCCATGTGCGCGCGCTCGATGCGGATGCGGGTGCCGTCGATCTCCATCCAGCCCTCGACGCAGATCGGGTGGTCGTACTGACTCACCTGGTAGTCCTTGGGCATGTCCGGGTAGAAGTAGTTCTTCCGGTGGAAGATCGACTCCGACGGGACGTCGAAGTGCATGGCCTCCCCGAGCCGCAGGGCGTACTCCACGACCCGGCGATTCAGCACGGGCAGGGAGCCCGGGAGACCGAGGCAGATCGGGCAGACGTTGGTGTTCGGCTCGGATCCGAACTCGTTCGGGCAGCCGCAGAAGAGCTTGGTGGTCGTGGCCAGCTCCACGTGCACCTCGAGCCCGATCACCGCTTCGTACTCAGCCATCGCGCAAGACTCCCCGACCATGACCGACGGATTCGCTGCCATCCATCCCGACCCGAGCCTCTGCCCGACCGAGCACGCCGACCTCGGCAACGGCGTGACCCTGGCCTACGTCTGCGAGGGCGTCGGCGGTGCCCCGCTGCTCCTCGTGCACGGGTACCCCGAGACGAAGCGGATCTGGTGGCGCAACATGATGCCGCTCGCCGACGCGGGCTTCGAGGTGATCGCGCCGGACCTGCGCGGCCACGGCGAGTCGAGCCTCGCACCCGATGGCTTCTACGACATCGCCGCGTTCTCCACCGACCTCTACACGCTGGTGCACGACGTGTTGGGCCACGAGCACTGCGTGGTCGCCGGCGGTGACGTGGGCGGCCCGGTGGTGTACGACCTGAGCCTGCGCTACCCCGGCTTCGTGAAGCGGCTCTGCTTCTTCAATACCGTCACGCCGTTCCTCGACGCCGAGTACGAGGCCGCGGGCATCCCGCCCGATGCACCGCAGGCGCTGCGTTCGACGGCCGACTACTTCATCCGCCAGGCCACCGACCCCGAAGGGTTGCTCGCGGAGCTCAACACCCCGCAACGTCGACGGGCCTACGTGGCCGAGATGTACGGCCACCGGCTCTGGGCCGGTCGCGGTGCGTTCACACCCGAAGAGGTCGACTTCATGACCGAGCCGTATGCGGACGCCGACAAGCTGCGCGCGAGCTGGGGCGTGTACGAGAGCTCGACCGGCAACCGGCCGATGAGCGGCGTGCCGCGGTACCTCGAGACGAATCCCCTGCCCGCGCTCGTGCTCTACGGCCCCGAGGACCACGTGGTGCCGCCCTCGTTTCCCGAGCGGTGCAAGGTGGCCTTCCCCGAGTGCATCGGGCCGTTCGAGATCACAGGGGCCGGCCACTTCCTGCAGTGGGAGGCGTCCGACATCTTCAACCGCGCGCTCACCTACTTCTTCTTGTAGCGCGAGCGTCGACGAGGCGCTCACGGCGCCAGGCCTTCGATCGCACGGGCTACTCGGAACATGTCGGGCTCGCCGAGTGCCGGCGCGAGCACCTGGACCCCCACCGGGAGGTCGAACGCCCCCGTCCCGAACGGGACGGTGATCGCCGCGTGGCCCGCCAGGTTCGTCGGGATCGTGCACACGTCGCTGAGGTACATCGCCAGCGGGTCCTCGGTCTTCGCGCCGAGCTCGAACGCGGTGGTCGGCGCCGTCGGCGACAGCAGCACGTCGAACGACTCGTACGCACGCGCAAAGTCCCGGATGATCACCGTGCGCACCTTCTGCGCCTGCCCGTAGTACGCGTCGTAGTACCCGGCGGACAACGCGTAGGTGCCGAGCATGATGCGGCGCTTCACCTCGGCGCCGAAGCCGGCGGCTCGAGTCTTGGCATTCATCTCGGCCACGTCCGCACCGTCGACCCGCAGCCCGTACCGCACGCCGTCGTAGCGGGCGAGGTTGCTCGACGCCTCGGCCGGCGCGATCAGGTAGTAGGCGGACAGGCCGTAGACACAGCTCGGGACCTTCACGCGCTCCACGTGGGCTCCCGCCGACTCGAGTCCCGCGGCGGCCCGCTCCACCGCCGCTCTCACCTCGGGCTGGATGCCGTCGACGTCGGTCAGCTCCTCGACGATCCCGATGCGCAGCCCGGAGACGTCGGGGACGTCACCGAGCGGTGCCGGTGGGGACCCGATCGAGGTGCTGTCGAGTGGGTCGTGACCCCAGATCGTCTCGAGGAGCAGCGCCGCGTCGTCGACCGTCCCGGCGAAGGGCCCGATCTGGTCGAGGCTCGAGGCGAACGCGATCAGGCCGTAGCGCGAGACGCGTCCGTACGTCGGCTTGACCCCGACGACGCCACACAACGCCGCGGGCTGACGGATCGAGCCACCAGTGTCCGAGCCCAGTGCGAGGGGCGCGAATCCCGCGGCCACGGCGGCGGCGGATCCGCCACTGGATCCTCCCGGCACGCGGCTCGGATCGTGCGGGTTGCGAGTCGCGCCGAACGCGGAGTTCTCGGTCGACGAGCCCATCGCGAACTCGTCGAGGTTCGTCTTGCCGATCGGGATGCCACCCGCGTCGAGCACTCGTTGCACGACGGTCGCGGTGTACGGAGGCTCCCAGCCTTCGAGGATGCGCGACGAGCACGTCGTCGGGACCCCTCGCGTGCAGAGGTTGTCCTTCAATGCGACGGGTACGCCGGCCAGGGGACCCGGGTCCTCACCCCGCGCGACGGCGGCGTCCACCGCGTCCGCGGTGGCCCTCGCCGAATCGCCCATCACGAGGTTGAACGCGTGCAGCTCGGGTTCGCGAGCCTCGATCGCCGCAAGGTGCTCGTCGACGACGGACCGCGCCGAGCGTTCTCCGACGCGAACCGCGTCCGCGATGGCCCGTGCGGTCACGGTGCCTCGCCCAGGATCCGCGGGACCCGGAACCGGCCGTCCTCGGCCGCGGGCGCCTGCGCCAGGACCTCCTCCCGGTCCAGGGTCGGGCGCACCTCGTCGGGGCGCAGCACGTTCACCAGCGGCAGCGGGTGGGCGGTGGGCGGGATCCCCTCGAGGTCCAGTGCCGCGACATCCTGCGCGTGCTCGAGGATCACGGTGAGCTGCTCGCCGAACCGCTCCACCTCGTCGCCGGAGAGTGCGAGGCGGGCCAGGTTCGCGACGTGCTCAACATCGGTGCGGGAAAGCCGGGCGGACATGGGGCGAGCGTAGGCTGGAGCGGGCACGAAGTGCGGAAGGCGAAGCGACCCGGCGGGGCGCGTCTACGAGTAGGGGTCGTGCGGACCTTCCGGGTACTGCCACCAGTCGTCGGGCGGAGGCGTCCAGTCCGGATCCGGGTAGATGCAGTTGACCGGGCACACGGGCGGGAGGCACTTCCCGCACCCGCTGCAGAGCTCGGGGATCACGATGACGTCGATGCCGTGGTTGAAGATCGCCCCGAACTGCGGGGGGCAGTGCCGGATGCAGGTGTCGCAGTTGATGCACTCGGACATCTCGATCCGCAGCGGCGGGCTCTGCCACTTGGGATTGCGTACATGCGCTTCGATGCGCTCGGACCGGGTCGAGGCGGGCACGGCGCCAATGTAGACGGGCGCGCGGGCGCGCCTTCCCGGGGCCAGTCTCGACGCCCCGAGGCGGCGTCGGTAGGCTCCCCGCCGTTCGTGCCCGCTCGTGTTCTGCCGCTCCAGGAGGCTCCAGTGTCGAAGCACCCGTTCCTCTCCGACGAATGGTTCGCCGTGGTCGAGAAGCTCGTCGAGGAGCACGGCGCCGACGCTCCCGCCGGCCACGCCGTGCTGGTCAACCTGGTCGTCACGGATACCCCGTTCGGCGACGAGCGTCACATGCACATGGGCGCGGAGGAAGGCAAGGGTCACTGGGGCATCGGCCTGAAGGACAGCGCCGACGTCACCCTCACGACCGACTACGCGACCGCCAAGGACGTCTTCGTCTCGGGGAACCAACAGGCGGGGATGCAGGCCTTCATGGCCGGCAAGGTGAAGGTCCAGGGCGACATGACCAAGCTCATGATGTCGCAGCAGGGCGGCGGCAACCAGGCCCTCTCCGAGGCCATTCAAGGCATCACCGAGTAGCCCTCGCGCTCAGCGCGGAG
>JADGON010000342.1 GCA_017882945.1 Acidimicrobiia bacterium
GGTGAGCGCGGGATCGACCGGCGGCCCCATGCGTCCTTCCCGCGGTTGGACGTGGCCGTGCTCGTCGAGCGTCACCAGGGTCTCGTCGACGGTGCCGTGGTAGCACCAGTCGAAGACGAGGATCTGCTGGCGGCCGGTCGCCTGGCGGGCGAGGCGGAGCGCGAACCGGTTGGCGTCGGTGGCACTCGACGCGATCTGCCAGAGCGGGAGTCCGAAGCGTCGGGTGAGCTCCTCCCCGACGATGGGTGCGTCCTCGGTCGGCAGCATCAGCGAGATGCCGTGCCGAGCCTGGTCCGCGATCACGTCGACGGTCGCCGCGGGGGAGTGGCCGGTCATCGCACCGGTGTCACCGAGGCAGAAGTCGATGTACTCGTGACCGTCGACGTCCACGACGCGTGCGCCCCGGGCCTCCGCGGCGAACACCGGGAACCGGCCGGGCCAGCAGGCCATCCAGTTCATCGGCACCCCACCGAGCAGCGATGCGGACGCGCGCGCGGCGAGGTCGCGAGATGTCGGATGGTCCCGGGCGAAGCGCTCCTCCTCGACGAGCACGAGGGCGGCAAGGCGGTCGCGGTCGATCCTCGGTTCCATGTCCGCGGATCGTACGGGTGCCGGGTACTGTGCGCCCATGGCCGAGATCCGGGCGGAGATCACCGCAAACGTGTGGCAAGTCGTGGCCGAGGAAGGGCAGATGGTCGCCGAGGGCGACGAGATCTGCATCCTCGAGTCGATGAAGATGGAGATCCCGGTGATCACCGAAGTCCCGGGGGTCGTGCGCGAGCTCCACGTCGAGCCGGAACAGGTCGTCCAGGAGGGCGACCTGATCGCGCTCATCGACGAGAGCTGAACGCGCGCGCGTGATCCGCTGGGAGCTACCGCACGAGCATGTCGGGCTGGCGACGATCGACCGGCCGGAGCGCCGCAACGCGCTCAACGCCGAGCTCTGTGACGAGCTGCGGGGCCACCTGGAGCGCTCCCAAGGTCTGCGTGCCGTCGTGATCACCGGCGAGGGAGTCGCGTTCTGCGCCGGTGCCGACATCATCCGCCGGGCTCAGGACACGGGCGGGCTCGAGCACGGCGGGGGAGACACGTTCCGGCCCGCGTTCGAGCGCGTGCTCGACGCGATCGAGGCACACCCCGCGCCGGTGATCGCGGCCGTGAACGGCGCGGCTCTCGGTGCGGGCATGCAGCTCGCGGTCGCCTGCGATCTGCGCGTCGTCGCACCGACCGCGGCGCTCGGCATCCCGGCTGCGAAGCTCGGCGTGCTGCTCAGCGCACCCAACATCCGGCGCCTCGCGGTGCTCATGGGCCAGGGCGCGGCACGCGACCTGCTGCTGACCGGCCGCACGATCACCGTCGACGAAGCCCGCGAGCACGGGTTCGCCCAACGGGTCAGCGACGACACGCGAGCAACCGCGCTCGAGGTCGCCGCCGACATCGCGAAGCTCGCACCGCTCAGCGTGCACGGGCACAAGCACGCGCTCAACATCGTGGCGGACACGACTGCGCTCGACGATGCAGCCCTGGCCGAGATCCGCGCGCGGGAGGAAGCTGCCTTCAGGAGCGCCGATCTCCAGGAAGGGCTGGCGGCGTTCGGCGAGAAGCGCCCGCCGAAGTTCGAGGGCCGCTAGTAGTTCGAGGGCAGCATTCGCTCGAGGTGGTAGTAGAAGACGAACAGGACCACCGCGAACGGGACGACACCGATCAGCCAGGTCGTCCAGCGGTGGTAGCGGTGGAAGATCAGCCACCACAGCCCACCGAACAACGCGGCGACCAATCCCCACCACAGCGTGGGCAGCCGAGACTCGCTCTTGCCCGAGAGCGCGTCATCGAGTGACGAGCGGCTCGCGACGGCCAGCGGGCCGGGCTTCTGCGGCTTCGGGCTGCGGGTCCGGTCGAGGACGGCCTTGACCACGAGCCGCGTCGACGCCGAGTACTTCGGGTTGCACGTGGTGAGCGTCAGCGTGGCACTCGCGGTCGGGTCCAGGACGAAGACCTCTTTGGGCTTCACGATGAGCTTGTCGTTCACGACGTAGTGGAAGGTGCCGGCAATCGTCGTGATGATGATCGGGTCGCCGTTGACCAGCTCGTCGATCCGGTTGAACGGGGCGCCGTAGGTGGTCCGGTGGCCGGCGATGGCCGAGTTGCCGAGCTGGCCGGGGAGCGGGGTGGCGGGGTAGTGGCCAGGGCCCTTGCGCAGGTCCGGGACGCCGATCCCCTGGACCACCGCCCGATCGAGCCCGATCTTGGGGATCTGGATGATGCCCACCGGGTCGCCGACCGGCGGCGGGACCGGCGGGAGCGTGGTCGTGGACGCCGCGGCCCGGTCTCTGGCCGCCTTGGCCTTCGCCTTCGCGAGCTCCTTGGCGAACTGGGACTGGAGCTGGCTCTGCTGCCGGGCCTCGTAGAGCCCGGTGCCCCACAGCTGGTAGGCGACGAACAGCAGGATCAGGATCCCGATGGTGACGAGGGCGCGCCCGACCCCCCCGATGATCCGTCGCATCGCAGGAGCGTAGGCGGGAGCCGGCACGAAGTGAGGACGCCCGGAGCGGCCCGAACCGGAGGTCGGTTCGACCACCGAGGAGGAGGATCCGTACACTCGTCGCCGCTGGTCGCGCCCCACCCGGGGCTCCGGAGGCTCGCGTGCCGCTCGTCGTCAGACTCCGCTCCGCCGTGTGCCTCCTCGGACGCTTTCCCGCCTTGGCCGGGGTCGATCTCGACGTCCACGCCGGGGAGATCCTCCTGCTCGCGGGCCCGAACGGAGCCGGCAAGACCACGCTGCTGCGCCTGGTCGCCGGCCTCGTGCCGCTGTACTCCGGCGAGGCCGAGGTCCTCGGGGCCGATCTCACGCTCGACCGGCGCAGCGCGCGCCGGCACCTCGCCCTCGTCGGTCACGAGACGTTCTGCTACGACGACCTGACGGTGCGAGAGAACCTGCGGTTCGTGGCGCGCGCGTCGGGTGGCGACGGCGGGACCGTCGACGCGACGATCGACCGGCTCGGCCTCGGTGCCGTCGCCGACCTGACCCACGGGAAGCTTTCGGCCGGTCAGCGCCGGCGGCTCGCGCTGGGGACGGCCCTCGTGCGGGATCCCGAGCTCCTCCTGCTCGACGAGCCCCACGCCGGGCTCGACGCCGACGGCCGCGCGGTGCTCCACGAGATCGTCGCCGCGGCCCCCGGCGAGGGCCGGACGGTCCTGATGGCCTCCCACGAGCTCGACCTCGCCCGGGCCCTGGCCACCCGCGAGATCCGTGTCGACTCCGGCCGCACCTCCCTCCCGGTCGGAGGTCCCGCATGAGTGTCTGGCGGGAGGCGGGGCTGGTGGCGGGCAAGGACCTGCGGATCGAGTCGCGGTCGCGAGTGGCGGTCTCGCAGATCCTGCCCTTCGGGCTGATCGTGATCCTGCTGTTCGCGTTCGCCCTGGACCCCGATCGCGGCTTCCTGGCGCGGGTCGCGCCGGGACTGTTCTGGATCGCGGTGCTCCTTGCCTCCCTGCTGGCGATCGGGCGGGCGTTCCAGACCGAGGAGCAGCACAACGCCCGGGACGGTCTCCGGCTCGCGGGTCTCGACGGCGCCGCCATCTTCTTGGGGAAGGCCGCGGCGATCGCACTGGAGCTGCTCGTGCTCGAGGCCATCCTGGGCACCGGCGTGGTGCTGCTCTACAACGTGAGCGTCCACGGCATCGGGGTCCTGCTCCTGACCGCCCTGGCCGCGACCATCGGCCTGGCCGCCACCGGTACCCTCTACGGCGTGCTCGCTGCCGGAATCCGGCTGCGTGAGACATTGCTGCCGCTGCTCCTGCTCCCAGTGCTCGCGCCTGTGATGCTCGGTGCGACCCGGGCCTTCGAGGACGGGCTCGAGGGGGCGCCGGGAGACGCGTGGCCGTGGGTCGCGCTGCTCGGGATCTTCGCGGTGCTCTACACCGCGATCGGTGTGCTGGCCTTCGGACCACTGTGGGAGGAGTCATGAGGACCCGGGATCGATTGCTCGACCCGAGGCTCTCGCGCGCGCTCGGCGTTGCGTCGCTCGTCTCGCTGGTGGTGCTGGCGCTGTTCGGTCTCTGGGGCGCACCCGAAGACGGCACGCAGAAGGAAGCGCAGCGCCTGATGTACCTCCACGTGCCCGCGGCCTGGCTGGCCTATCTCGCGTTCGGGGTCACCGCGGCGGCGTCGGCCCTGTTCCTCTGGCCCCGTACCCGCTCGCTGGTCTGGGACCGTCTCGCCGGTGCCTCGGCGGAGCTCGGCGTGCTCTTCACCGCGCTCACGCTCGTGCTCGGCTCGCTGTGGGGCAAGCCGGTCTGGGGCATCTGGTGGGCATGGGACGCGCGCCTCGTGACGACCGCCGTCCTCTTCTTCCTCTACCTCGGCTACCTCGCGCTGCGCCGAATCCCGAGTGGTGACCCGATCGGGAGTGCGAAGCGCAACGCGATCGCCGCGCTCATCGCGTTCGTCGACGTGCCGATCGTGCACTTCTCCGTCGAGTGGTGGCGCACGCTGCACCAGAAGGCCACGGTCTTCAATCCTCAGCTCGACGCCAAGATCGACGGGGTGATGGCGCTGACGCTGTGGATCGGCGTCATCGCGTTCACGATCCTCTACCTGTACCTGCTCGACAAGCGCTACCGACTCGCCTCGCTCGAAGACGAGATGGAGGAGCGCGAGGTCGAGGCGGCGATCGCGGAGCGGATCGGCGCGCCGGTGGAGGTGGCCCGATGAGGCTCGCCGTGCAGCTCGCCGACCCGGACTACGGATGGGCGTACGTCATCGTCGGATGGACGCTGACCGCCGCTGTCCTCGCCGCGTACTTCGGGCGGCTGGTGGTGCGCATCCGGCGCGCGGAGCGGACGCTCCCGCCGGAGACCGAACAGTGACGACGACCACTTCGTCTCGCTCGTCCGCGCCGGCCCCGGTCCCGACTCCGCGTCCGGTCTCGGCCAAGAAGCGCGCGCGCTACATCGTCGCCGCCGGCGGCTGCGCGCTCGCGGTGGTTGCGGTCATCGTGCTCTCGGTCGTGCTCGCGGAGAACGTCGTCTA
>JADGON010000058.1 GCA_017882945.1 Acidimicrobiia bacterium
GGCGGAAGATGTAGTCGACGAGGCTCGTCGCGAACCGGATGTCCGGGTCGTCGGTCATCCCCGCCGGCTCGAAGCGCATGTTGGTGAACATCTCGCAGAACGCCTCGATCGGCACGCCGTACTGCAGACCGTGGCTCACCGAGATCGCGAACGCATCCATGATCCCGGCCAGCGTGGAGCCCTGCTTGGCCACCCGGAGGAAAAGCTCACCCGGACGGCCGTCCTCGAACTCACCGACGGTCACGTATCCGTGGCAGTCGGCAACCCGAAACGAGAACGTCTTCGACGCCCGAACCCGCGCCATCTTCCGGCGGACCGGCTCCGAAACGATCACGTGCTCGACGATCCGCTCGACGATCCGCTCTCCCGAGCCCTCGCCCACCAGACCGTCCGCGGTGATCTGCGCCTTCGACTTCTGCGTGCTGAGCGGCTGACCCACCTTGCAGTTGTCGCGGTAGACCGCAACCGCCTTCAGACCGAGACGCCAGGACTCGATGTGGAGCTGCTCGACCTCTTCGACGGTTGCTTCCTCGGGCAGGTTCACGGTCTTGGAGATCGCCCCCGAGAGGAACGGCTGGACCGCGCCCATCATCGAGACGTGACCCATGTAGTGGATCGTGTTGTCACCCATCGAGCACGCGAACACCGGGAGGTGCTCCGGGTCGAACTCCGGGGCGCCGATGATGGTCTTGTGCTCGTCGATGTGGTCGATGATCACGTCGACCTGCGCATCGGAGTAGCCGAGGTTGCGCAGCGCGCGCGGGATCGTCTGGTTGACGATGAACATCGTCCCGCCACCGACGAGCTTCTTCGCCTTGGTCAGCGCGAGGTCGGGCTCGATGCCGGTGGTGTCGCAGTCCATCATCAGGCCGATGGTGCCGGTGGGTGCGAGCACGGTCGCCTGCGAATTGCGCACGCCGTAGCGCTCACCGAGCTCGACCGCGTCGTCCCACGAGCGCTGGGCGGCGGAGAGCAGCTCCGGCGGCACGAGCTCCTCGTCGATCTTGGCCGCCTCGGCCCGGTGCATCCGCAGCACGTTCAGCATCGCGTCTTCGTTCTTCGCGTACCCGGCGAACGGGCCCATGCGGCCCGCGGTGCGGGCACTCGTCGCGTAGGCGTGCCCGGTCATCAGCGCGGTGAGCGACGCCGCCCACGCGCGGCCCGACGGCGAGTCGTAGGGAAGGCCCTGGGACATCAGGAGCGCGCCGAGGTTCGCGTAGCCCAGGCCGAGCTGGCGGAACTGGCGGCTCGTCTCCCCGATCGCCTCGGTCGGGTAGTCGGCGTTGCCGACCAGGATCTCCTGGGCCGTGAACATCACCTCGACGGTGTGCTGGTAGGCGCTGACGTCGAACTGGCCTCCCTCGTCGATGTAGGTGAGCAGGTTGATGCTCGCGAGGTTGCAGGCCGAGTTGTCCAGGTGCATGTACTCGCTGCACGGGTTCGACGCGTTGATCCGGCCGGTGTTCGGCGCGGTGTGCCAGCGGTTGATCGTGGTGTCGAACTGCATCCCCGGGTCCGCGCACTGCCACGTGGCCTCGGAGATCTGGCGCATGAGGTCACGCGCCTTCACGGTCTTGATGGTGTCTCCGGTCAGGACCGCCTTGAGCGTCCAGTCCTTGTCGTCGATCACCGCGCGCATGAAGTCGTCGGTGACCCGCACCGAGTTGTTCGCGTTCTGGTACTGGATCGAGTGGCTGTCCTTGCCGTCGAGGTCCATGTCGAAGCCGGCGTCACGCAGCGCCCGGGCCTTGCGCTCCTCGGTGGCCTTGCACCAGATGAACTCCTCGACGTCGGGGTGATCCGCGTTGAGGATGACCATCTTGGCGGCGCGCCGGGTCTTGCCGCCCGACTTGATCGTGCCGGCGGACGCGTCGGCGCCGCGCATGAAGCTGACCGGGCCGCTCGCCGTGCCACCACCCTTGAGGCCCTCGGAGCTCGAGCGGATGTTGCTCAGGTTGATGCCCGAGCCGGAGCCGCCCTTGAAGATCGTTCCTTCCTCGCGGTACCAGTTGAGGATCCCGCTCATCGTGTCCTCGACCGCGAGGATGAAGCACGCGCTGGCCTGCTGGGGCGTGTTCTTGACGCCGATGTTGAACCAGACCGGCGAGTTGAAGGCGGCCCGCTGGTGCACGAGCACGTACTTCAGCTCCGCGTTGAACGCCTCGGCCTCCTCGTCGTCGACGAAGTAGCCGTCACGTGTGCCCCAGTCGGTGATCGTGTCCGCGACCCGGTCGATCACCTGGCGCAGGGACCACTCCCGCTCGTTCGTGGCCAGGGTGCCCCGGAAGTACTTCTGGGCGACGATGTTCGTGGCGTTCTGGGACCACGACACGGGGAACTCGACGTCGGGCTGGAAGAAGGCGTCGGTCCCGTCCTTGTAGTTCTGGATGCGCGCTTCCCGGCGCTCCCACTCCACGGAGTCATAGGGGTCTGACCCCGGCTCGGTGAAGAACCGACGGATCCCGATGCCAACTTGCTCCGGCGCCATGGCCATGGGCCTGCTCCCCTTCCCCGCCCGCGGGCGGAACCGTCTTCGCTTCGTCTGGTGGTCGTGCTGGTCGTACCCGCAGCTCGTTGGAGCCGCCGCCCCGGTCCCGGCCACACGAGGCGCTCCAACCACAAGATGTTGTGGTTGTCACAACCAGCGACGCGAGATGGAGGTGAATTACACCACTGGAGTTCCATGCTTGTCAACGGTCGGGACGGGTTTCCCCCTGACCTGCACCTACGTCAGGATCGGGCCCGCGCCGGCCGCTTCGGGGCCGTCAGCTTCTGCAGTGCGACGACCTCCGCCTCGAAGTCCGCGATGTCTTCGAAGTCCTTGTAGACCGAGGCGAACCGCAGGTACGAGACCGGATCAAGCGCGCGCAGCCGCTCGAGGACGGCCAAACCGACCGCTTCGCTCGGGACTTCCGGACCGAGCTCTCGGAGCTGCTCTTCGAGCTCGGCCACCATCTCGTCGACCGCCCCGTCCGGGATGGGTCGACCCGCGACGGCCTGGGCGATCCCCCGGGCCAGCTTGGCCCGGTCGAACGGCTCCTTGACCCCCGAGCGCTTGGAGACCGTGAGCGGCAACGGATCGATGCGCTCGTAGGTCGTGAAGCGACGACCGCAGCCCACGCACTCGCGCCGCCGCCGGATCGCCGCGCCGTCATCGGCCACGCGCGAGTCCACGACCTTGTCATCGCCGGCTCGGCAGTAGGGGCACCGCACTCCGCCACGGTAGCGGGTCCACCGCGAGGCTCAGCGCTGCCAGACGATGGTTTCTCCGACCAGCAGCGGGCTGTTGTGGCGCGCCTCGGCCAGCTGGTCCACGACCTCGCGCGGATCCTGGTTCGGGGCGACGTGGCCCGCGACGGTCCACAGCGAGTCACCGGGCCGCACGATGTAGCGCTCGACCGACGGGGGGCGCCCGGGAGCCGCGAGGGGTGAGCTCCCGAGCGCCGCGCCCGCCTGTCCCGCCGCCAGGACCACGATCACCGCGCCCAGCAGGACGGCCAGGCGCCGTCGCCAGTACGTGGTGCGCGAGACCCGCGGCAGACGCCCGAGACCCACCGGGGGCATCGGCACCAACGCGAGGTGGACCGGCCGGGTCATCTCACCGGACGGGCACCTCGGATCAGATCTCGGGGTGGTCATGACTGCGGCCATCTGTGCCTCCATCTCCTGCGTGCTCGTGGCGGGGGGAAGTGCGGGGGTGCCGGACTCGGGGGCGCCGGATCCGATCGAACCACGAGGGTGGGACAGCTACGCCGGGACGGTCGGACGGCTCTCGGACCGGTCGCGGACCACATCCCGAAGCGTGGGATGAGCGAACGTCCGTTCGCCCTGCCCATACCCAAGCACGAACGCCCGTTCGGAGTCAAGGGGAGAAATTGCGAACAGGTGTTTGTACCGAACGCGCGATCGTGTTACGTTCCCCGCCATGGCTGAAGCAGCACCTCTCACCGCCCGTCAGCAGCAGGTTCTGGAGTTCATCGACGTCGAGGTCCGGCGCCGTGGATATCCCCCGAGCGTGCGCGAGATCGGCGAGGCCGTGGGCCTCTCCTCGAGCTCCACGGTGCATGCGCACCTCGGTGCCCTGCAGGACAAGGGCTACCTCCGGCGGGACCCGACCAAGCCCCGGGCGATCGAGATCTGCTACGAGCCCGACTCGGGAGCGATCGTCGACCGCCGCCCGGTGCGCCACGTCCCGCTCGTCGGTGACGTCGCCGCGGGCACGGGCACCCTGGCCGCCGAGAACATCGAAGAGACCATGCCGTTGCCCGAGGACCTCACCGGCGACGGTCAGCTCTTCATGCTGCGGGTCCGGGGTGAGTCGATGATCGATGCCGGCATCCTGGACCGTGACTTCGTCGTCGTCCGCCAACAGGACAGCGCGGAGAACGGTGACATCGTCGTCGCGGGGATCCCCGGCGAGGAAGCGACCGTGAAGACCTTCATGCGCAAGCGGGGCAAGGTCATCCTCCGGCCCGCGAACGAGGTCCTCGAGGACATGGTCTTCGACCCCTCCGAGATCACGATCTACGGCAAGGTCGTGACCGTCCTGCGCCGCCTGTAGATCGACCGTCTGGATCAGGCGACACCCAGGAAGCGGCCCAGCACCGCATAGCAACCCTCCAGCGATTCGCGACTCACGTGCTCGCCGGCGGTGTGCGCGATCTCGGGATCACCGGGACCGAAATTGAGCGCCGGCAC
>JADGON010000059.1 GCA_017882945.1 Acidimicrobiia bacterium
ATGGAGCGCTCCTTCCTCGACTACGCGATGTCGGTCATCGTGTCGCGCGCGCTCCCGGACGTGCGTGACGGGCTGAAGCCGGTGCACCGGCGGATCCTCTACGGGATGCTGGACGCAGGACTGCGTCCGGACCGCCAGCACACGAAGTGCTCGCGCGTCGTCGGGCATGTGATGGGCAACTTCCACCCGCACGGCGACTCCGCGATCTACGACGCGCTCGCGCGCATGGTGCAGAACTTCAGCCTGCGCCACCCGCTGGTGGACGGGCACGGCGCGTTCGGCTCGCCCGACCCCGAGTCCCAGCCCGCAGCCGCGCGCTACACGGAGTGCAAGCTCGCGCCGATCGCGATGCAGCTGCTCAACGGCATCGACGAGGACACCGTCGAGTTCACCGACAGCTACGACGGCAAGACCCGCGAGCCCACCGTCCTGCCGGCCCGGTTCCCGAACCTGCTCGTGAACGGCAGCCAGGGGATCGCGGTCGGGATGGCCACGAACATCCCGCCCCACAACCTCGCCGAGGTCATCGACGCGACCACGCACCTGATTGACCACCCCGACGCGACGCCGGCCGACCTCATGGAGTTCGTCAAGGGCCCCGACTTCCCGACCGGTGCGTTGATCCTCGGCCGGTCCGGATCGATGGACGCGTACACGACGGGTCGCGGCTCGATCCGGATGCGCGCGGTCGCCGAGATCGAGGAAGGCAAGAACGGGGACCGCATCGTCGTCACCGAGATCCCGTACCAGACGTCGGTGGAAGGCATCGAGCGCAAGATCGCCGACCTCGTGAACAACCGCGAGCTCGAAGGTGTGCGCGGGCTGCGCAACGAGTCGGCGAAGGGCAAGACCAAGCTCGTCGTCGAGCTGAAGAAGGACGCCAACCCGCTCGTGACATTGAACAACCTCTACAAGCACACGCCGATGCAGACGAGCTTCGGCGTGAACATGCTGGCGCTGGTGGACGGCGTGCCCCGCACGCTGAACCTCGCCGACGCGCTGACCGGGTACGTCAACCACCAGATCGATGTCGTCACCCGCCGTTCCGAGTACCGGCTGCGCAAGGCCAAGGAGCGCGACCACATCGTCGAGGGGCTGATCCGGGCGCTCGACGTCATCGATGCGATCATCACGCTGATCCGTGCTTCGGCGGACACCGACGCGGCCCGCCAGGGTCTGATGGCGAAGCCGTTCGAGTTCTCCGAGATCCAGGCGAACCACATCCTGGACATGCCGCTGCGGCGCCTCGCCCAGCTCGAGCAGCAGAAGCTGAAGGACGAGCACGACGAGCTGCAGGCGACCATCAAGGAGCTGGAGTCGATCCTGCAGAGCGATGCCAAGCTGCGCACCGTCATCAAGGAAGAGCTCGCGGCGGTCAGGGAGGAGTTCGCCGAGCCGCGCCGGTCCCAGATCACGCTCGACGCGGGTGAGCTCGCGGACCTGGACTTCATCGAAGACGAAGAAGTGGTCCTCGTGCTCTCGCACAAGGGCTACGTGAAGACGGTCGCCAACGACGCGTTCCGCAAGCAGGGCCGCGGGGGCCGTGGCGTGCGGGGCTCGAGCCTCAAGGACGAGGACTACGTCGAGCACCTGCTCACCACGACCGCACACTCGTACCTGTTGTTCTTCTCGAATCGCGGCAAGGTGTACCGCCTCCGCGCGCACGAGATCCCGATGAAGGAGCGCACCGCCCGCGGCACTGCGCTGGTGAACCTCATCGCCCTCGGACCCGACGAGAAGATCCAGGCGATCATCGACACGCGCACCTACGAGGACGGTTCGTACCTGTTCTTCGCGACGAAGCGCGGGCACGTCAAGAAGACGAAGATGTCCGAGTACGACTCGTCGCTGCGAACCGGTCTGATCGCGATCAACCTGAAGCCGGACGACGAGCTGGTGCGGGTGATCCAGACGACCGGCGACGCGGACATCTTCATGGTTTCGCGCAACGGGATGACGATTCGCTTCTCGGAGACGGACGTCCGCTCGATGGGCCGCTCGACCGCCGGGGTCCGAGGCATGCGGCTGAAGAACGCCGAGGACGCGGTGGTCTCCTGCGACGTGGCCGGGGACGACTCGGTGATGCTGTTCGTGAGCGCCAGCGGGCACGGAAAGCGGACCAAGCTGGACAAGTTCAACCGCCAGGGCCGTGGTGGTCAGGGGGTGCGGGGCATGAAGGTGACCGCGAGCCGGGTCGGGATCGTGGCGGCGTTCATGGTCCAGCCCGACGACGAGGTCCTCGTGTTCTCCTCGAGCGGCAATATCATTCGTACCGGAGTCAAGGACATCTCCTCCCAGGGTCGTGATGCCACGGGAGTCAAGGTCGCGGCGTTGTCTCAGGGAGAGAGTGTCGTGGCGGTGGCACGGGTGCTCGAAGCCGATGAGGAGGGGGAGGACTCGTAGGTATGGACCCGGCGCCGGTTGCGACCGCTCCTCCGAAGAGCAAGCGACAGCGCAAGAAGGATCTGCGCGCCTCGATCGAGCTCGCGACGTCGCCCAAGACCGGGCCCCGACGCTCTCGTTGCGAGATCCGCCGGCTCGACCTCTGGGCTGTCCTGAAGATCGCGTTGTGCTTCTACCTGGCCGCCGTCGTGCTCGCGATCGTGTCCGGGATCGTCCTGTGGGCGATCGCCGACGCCGCCGGCGCGATCACGAACGTCGAGAAGTTCATGGGCAAGATCCTGAGCTCGAAGAACTACCACCTGGTCTCGGCACAGATCCTCGAGGGAACGATCCTCGTCGGCCTGGTGCTGGCCGCGCTGATGACGATCCTCACGGTCGTTGGCGCCGCGCTCTACAACCTCTTCGCCGAGCTGGTCGGCGGCTTCGAGGTCACGCTGGTGGAGACGGACCACCACCCGTAGGCGCACCGTTCGACGGCTCGGCCCGGGCGTGAACCCGACTGGTAACGTGCTCGTTCCCCACGGGGCTATAGCTCAGCCGGTTAGAGCGCATCCCTGATAAGGATGAGGTCGGTGGTTCAAGTCCACCTAGCCCCACGACCAGCACCACGACGACCGATGGCGAGCCCTCACCGTCGACGGGCGCCCGGCGTTCACCGTTGGAGCGCGCCGCAGGAGACCTGCGGAGATGCGCGCGAGCGCGCCGGGGCGTCGGCGTGACCTTCGCCTCTAGCGGCGCGGTGTGACCCCGCTCAGAGTGAGAGTGCTGAGAACGCGCAGGCACGACGGACTGGGAGGAACCCATGAAGGTCAAGGCTGTCGCGATTGCTGCATGTGCCCTCGCACTCGTCGCGGTGGGATGCTCTTCCACCAAGAGCACCAGCAGCTCGAGTGTGCCCACGACCTGCAGGACGGCACGGGACGCATTCCACAAGTGGTTTGATGAGTACGAGACCGCTGAAAGCGCGGGTCTGCACGCAAACAATCAATGGAATGATGCTGACAATGGGCACGGCAGCGTCGGGGCGTTGATCCGCGGGGATGTGCTCAACGCGGCGATCAACGCGTACAACGCTGACTTGCAGGCCGCGAAGACGCTGCAAGCCAAGGCGGATCAGGATCTCGCGGCGTTCAATGCCGCCCTGACTCGCTGCGACCCGTTGAGCATGCCCAAGGGGTGTCAGGACGAGTTCGCGCAGTACAAGCCGGTCATCGACAACCGTGCGGGCCGAGTCCAAGCCCGTGCCGCCATCGAGGCCGCGATCGCAGCCACGCAGCAGCCGGGAACACGGCAGAGTCTGACTGCCTACAACGCGGCGGTCGACGCCCACAATGCGGCAGCGACGCAGTTCGGAGATGTCGTGAACGCATGGAACACCACGTTGCAGCCCGCGCTGAATGCCGGGATCACCGGATGTAACAACGCACTCTGACGCTGAAGTCCCTCCCGCCGCGAGGTCTTCGCGGTGCGGGGCGTCACGTACGGTCGCGCTTCGTCAGTCGTGGTGGCGATGGCGGTGATGGATGTCGCTGACGTGCGGGTGGGTGTGCACGAGCGGCTCATGCTGATGCGGGTGGCTGTGCGGTTCGGTCGGATCGACACCCGGCGCGTGCTCATGACGATGGTGGGCATCGTGGATGTGGCGGTGATCGTGAGCGAGGGGTTCGTGGACGTGTTCGTGCTCATGACGATCGCGGACGAGGAGCACGACGCCGACGGCCATCGCGGCGGCCGCGGCAAGGTCTCCGAGGCTCCAGGTCTCCGCCAGCACCGGGACCGCGAGCAGGGCGCCCGCGAAGGGGGCAATCGCGAACACCGCCGCTTCTCGGGCCGCGCCCAGTGCGCGGAGGGCGTACGCGTCGAGCAGGATGCTGATCCCATACGCCAGCGCGCCGAGCGCGAGCGCGCCGAGCACCGGGGACCAAGACGGGAGGGACTCCCCCCGCGCCGACGCCAATCCGATGTTCACGGCCGCGGCCACGCCGGTCTTCACGGCGACGATCTGGAACGGATCGCGCACCGAGAGCCGCTGGGTGAGGTTGTTGTCGATCGCCCATCCGAGACACGCGGAGGTCACGAGCAGGACCGCGACCAGGTCGAGTCTCCCCGTGGCGCCCTGGAACCCGATGAACGCCGAGCCGACGAAGATGATCAGGGAACCGGCACCGGCACGGCGGCCGAGGTACTCGTGGAGCACGAGGATCCCGACGAGCAGCGTGAGCGGGCCCTCCAGGTTGAGCAGCAGCGATCCGGCTACCCCGCTGAGACGTTCGAGGCCCAGCATCAACAACACGGGCGCGGCGATCCCGCCCGTGACGACGATGGCGGACACCAGGGGGACATCGGATCGCCGGAGGCGAGCTTCGCTGCGACCCGAGCCGAGGCGAACGAACGGAGCCACCGCGAGGAACGCACCGAGGTAGAGGAACCCGGCGAGCATCTGCGGTCCGAAGTCGTCGAGCAGGAGCTTCGAGAACGGCGCGCTGGCGCCAAAGAGCAGCGCTGCGGTCAGTCCGATCACGTAGCCCGAACGAACCCGATGCATCTGC
>JADGON010000343.1 GCA_017882945.1 Acidimicrobiia bacterium
CCGCGCCCGGCACGACCCGCCGGAGATCGGCGTCGTCGAGCACGATCATCGCGTTCTTCCCACCCAACTCCATCGAGCAGTCGATGAGCCGTTCCGCCGCCTGTTGCGCGAGCCGGCGACCGGTCGCAGTGCTGCCCGTGAACATCAGGAAGTCGATCGAATCGATCAGCGGTGGACCGAGGTCGACTCCGGGTCCGGTCACGACCTGGACGAGCTCGGCCGGCAACCCCGCGTCGTCGAGCAGCCGGCACGCCCACAGCGTCGAGAACGGTGTCTGCGAGTCGGGCTTGATGACGACACCGTTGCCGGCGAGCAGAGCGGGGATCGCGTCCGTGATGCCCAGGGTGAGGGGGTAGTTCCACGGAGCGATGACTCCGACGACACCTTTCGGCGGGAACTCCTCGAACGTGCTCGTCAACAGTGGAAACACTCCCTGTCGCCGCTTCGGGGCGAGATACCGCGCCGCGGTGTGCGCGTAGTACCGCGCGGTGATGGCGGTGTCGAGCACCTCTTCCAGCGCGTGCCGGCGGGCCTTTCCCGACTCGAGCTGCACGATGTCGAGAATCTCGCCCTGGCGCGCGAGGACGAGATCATGGAAACGGAGGAAGATCTCGGCCCGAGCCCGCACCGGCACCTGCAGCCACGCGCGCTGCGCCCGACGGGCCCGGCTCGCCGCCTCGCGCACGTCGTCGGGTGTGCAGCGCGGGACGGTCGCGAGCACCTCCCCCGTGAACGGCAGCTCGATCTCGACCCGCTGACGCGAGCCGCCGGCTGCCACCCGCGCGGCCAATGATTGGAGCGTGCCCGTCGTGACGCTCTTGCTGAAGCGCTCCGTTTCCAGCCTGTCCGTGTCGACCATCAGCGAGCTTCGCCTCCATTGAGACCCGTTGCCAGCCACGACGATACGTAGTGGTCGGACCCTGCGCGTTGCCGTCTGCCCCCCTAATCGCCCGCGCCGAGGTCGTCGTTCGCGATCTCCATCGCAAGGCGATACGCCGTGTGCAGGTGGTGATCGATGCGATCGAGCACCGGCTCGACGGCCCGGGCCGCCGCCGGGGCGGCCTCCGCAGCGCGGGTGTGGCTCACGCTCGACCCCGCCTCGGCAACTTCGGCGACGAGGGCCCGATGCTCGGCGCGCAGCTCCTCGAGCGCGTGGATCAGTCGCGGCGCGCGGCGCTCGCTCGTTGGCAGGAAGCCTTCGGGGTGCTCGTCGGCTGCGACGTGCGCCTGCAACGCCGCACCGACTGCGGCGAGCGTGCGCGCGAGGTGTTCGCGCCACGCGGCGATCGTGCTCACCTCGGCCGACGCGGCAGCCCTCGCCTCCTTCACGAGTGCGGGCAACTCCTCCGCCATCCTCCGTTGGTGAACCAGCCAGTCACGTTCGAGCTCAGCCGTTCCCATGACCAGGCTCCTTCTCTCGAGAACACCGTCCTGTGCCCACAGTGTGAAGATGCGTTCGGGGCCGGTGAAGGGTCGAAAGCCCCCGATCGCCGGTCGAGCGATTCGCGGGCGGGGCGAGATAGGTTCCGCGCATGACCTCCGACGCGTTCGCTCCCGCGCCGCTCGGCCCGATCACGTTGCGCAACCGAGTCATCAAGGCCGCGACGTTCGAGGGCCGGACGCCGCAGCGGGTCGTGACTCCCGAGCTCATCGAGTTCCACCGGCGTTTCGCGGCCGGCGGCGTCGGCATGACGACGGTCGCGTACTGCGCGGTGACGCGCGCGGGAACGACCGACGGACATCAGATCGTGCTCGACGACCCCCACGTCGCCCCCGGCCTGGTTGCGCTCGCCGAGGCCGTGCATGCCGAAGGCGCCGCCGTGGCCGCGCAGATCGGCCACGCGGGTCCGGTGGCCAACCCCAAAGGCACGAGATCGCCGAGCGTCGCGCCGTCACGCGTGTTCAGCCCGCTCGGCATGCGGCGCACGCTCGCTCTCACCGCCGACGACATCTCCCGCATCACCCGCCAGTTCGCCGACGGCACGAAGGTCTTACGAGACGCGGGGTTCGACGCGATCGAGATCCACATCGGTCACGGCTACCTGCTCAGCGCGTTCCTTTCACCGCTGCTCAACAAGCGCACCGACGAGTGGGGCGGCAGCCTCGAGCACCGCGCCCGGTTCCCTCGCGACGTCGTGCGGGCGGTGCGTGAGGCCGCCGGGCGCGAGGTCGCGGTGACCGCGAAGGTCAACATGACCGACGGTGTGCGCGGCGGGTTCTGGCTCGAAGAGAGCCTCCAGTTCGCGGCGATGCTCGAGGCCGACGGTTCGCTCGACGCGATCAGCCTCACCGGCGGCAGCTCGTTTCAGAATCCGATGTACCTGTTCAAGGGCGAGGCACCGATCGACGAGATGGCCGCGATGTTCCCCGGCCTCCTCGGCCGGGGTATGAAGCTCGTCGGCGGACGGTTCTTCAAGGAGTACCCGTTCGAAGAGGCCTACTTCTTGCCGTACGCACGCCAGTTCCGTGCCGGGCTCTCGATGCCGCTCGTCCTTCTCGGTGGCATCAACCGTCTCGCCACGATCACGAGCGCGCTCGACGAGGGCTTCGCGTTCGTGCAGATCGGCCGCGCACTCCTGCGGGAGCCCGACCTGCCGCTCGAGATGCAGAAGGACGCGAGCCGCGAAGGGCTGTGCATCCACTGCAACAAGTGCATGCCGACCATCTACACCGGAACTCGCTGCGTGCTCGTGGAAGACGGTGATCAGAGCTCCACGTCTCGTCACACGGCGTGGCGGTAACGCCAGACTCCGAGAGGGGCGAACACGACGACGATCCCGACGAGCCAGGCAACGGACTGCCACACGTAGGTGCTGGTCGGTCCGCCGAGCACGAGCGCCCGCACGGCCGAGGCGGTGACCGACACCGGCTGGTGGCGGGCGAAGCCCTGGAGCCATCCGGGCATCGTGTTCACGGGGATGAACGCGGAGGAGGCGAACACCAGCGGCGTCATCACCGGGAACGCCGCGGCTTGCGCCGTCTCGGGGTCTCCGACGGCAAGGCCGACCACCGCGAAGATCCATGACATCGACAGGCTGAACAGCAGGACGAGCGCCATGCCGGCAAGGTAGGGACCGATGCCGATGTGGATTCGAAAGCCGACCGCGAACCCGACGGCGGTCATCAGCGTGACGATGAACACGTTGCGGGCGAGGTCGGCGAGCGTCCGTCCGGCGAGCACCGCGGAGCGGGCCATCGGCAGCGACCGGAAGCGCTCGAGCAGACCGCTCTGGAGGTCGGTCGCCAGCCCGACAGCACTGTTCATCCCCCCGAACACCGCCGCTTGGACGAAGACACCTGGCATCAGGAAGTCGACGTAGGGGATACCGGGCAGCGCCTTGGCGGCCACGCCACCGAACACGTAGCGGAACAAGAACACGAACACGAGGGGCTGAATCGTCGAGAACACGATCAGTCTGGGAACTCGGCGCAGGGCGATGAGGTTGCGTCCGGCGACGGCCAACGCGTCTCGGGTCGAACCGAGGGGGCGTCGGCGGACGGGGCGCCGCAGCGCAATCAGTGCGGTCGTCGTGTCGTGGCTCGGTTCGCGCGCGCGAATGGTGGGAGCGATGGCGACCGGCGCGTGGCCGTCGGTGAGCACCAGGAAGATCTCGTCCAAGCTGGGCGCGCGCACTTCCAGCGCGATCGGGTCGAGACGGCGGTCGTCCAGGAGGTGCAGCGCGTCGATGAGGACTCGCGATCCGTCGTTGGACGTCAAGCGGAGGGTGCTTCCGTCGCGGTCGAGGCGGGAGCCGAGTCCCCGGGCGAGAAGCTGCTCGGCTTCTGCCGCCACGCTCGCGTCGCCCATGGCGAGCTCGATCACCGTGGTCCCGAAGCGCGCCTTCAGGGCTGCGGGGGTGTCGTTGGCGATCACCCGTCCGCAATCGAGCACCGCGATGCGTTGCGTGAGGCGGTCGGCCTCTTCCAGGTACTGCGTGGTGAGCAACACCGTGGCGCCTTCGGCGACCAGCTCGCGGATCATGTCCCACAGCTCGTTGCGGCTCTGGGGGTCGAGACCGGTGGTCGGCTCGTCGAGGAAGAGCACCGGCGGGTGGGCGACCAGGGCGGCGGCTACGTCGAGCCGGCGACGCATCCCGCCCGAGTAGGTGCGGACCGGCTTCGCGGCCGCCTCCGCCAGGTTGAAGCGCTCGAGCAGCTCCTCGACCCGGGGCCGGAACTCGGCGCGGGAGAGCTGGGCGAGACGCCCCATCAGGCGGAGATTCTCGCGACCGGTCAAGTTCTGATCGACCGCGGCGAACTGGCCGGCCAGCCCGACCTGGGAGCGGACGCCGGCCGGCTCGCGCGCGACGTCGAGCCCGAGAACGGCGGCGTGGCCGCTATCGGAGCGCAGGATCGTCGTGAGGATTCGGATGAGGGTCGTCTTCCCTGACCCGTTGGGGCCGAGCAGACCGAACACGCTGCCTGCCGGCACGTCGAAATCGACGTGATCGAGGGCGAGGACACTCCCGAAGCGCTTGGTCAATCCCTCGACCACGATCGCGCTGTCAGCCATTCTCTCGACCGTGGACTCGCGATTCACGTGTCGCAAGGGTCGAACGGCCCCCCTTTGCGGTCAGAGGAGCCACTCGCGTATCGCCTCGTAGACGGGGCGATGGTTGAGGAGATCGAAGTGGTGCAACCC
>JADGON010000060.1 GCA_017882945.1 Acidimicrobiia bacterium
CGCGATGAGGGTGGAGGGTCGGCGGCGGTAGGCGAGCGCGACGGCGACCGCGGAGACCGACAGCGCGGCGCCCACTCCGTCACTGGTGAGTGGCCCGGTGGTCCACAGCAGCACGCCGCTCGACCCGGCAAGTGCGGCGGCGAGGATCGCCCGCCCGCGGTCCATGAGCTCGCGCCCCGCGAAGTACACGGCGACGGTCGTCACCGCACCGGCGAGCACCGCCAGCAACCGCGGGGCGTCGAGCGTCTGGAAGCCGGCGACGTCCGCAACTCGGACCAAGGGGAGGAACAGCGGGCCCTGTGACGAGAAGATGTCGCGAAACGGGTCGTAGCCCTCGCGCATCGCAATTGCCGCGACGCCGTAGCCGCCGTCGTCATAGCCGAGGTTGGTCGGCGCGAGCAGCGCCGGAATCCGCAGCAGGATCGCGCCGAGCGCGAGCGCGAAGACGTCGATCCAATGAGTCCGCGGGTCCTGGACCGCAGCAGGCGTCACGGTGCTCCAGGATGGCCGGTGGACGGGGGCGCGCATGGTACCGTCGACTTCCCGAGAGAAGCGCGCGATGTTTCCGTCGCGCCGACGATCGGAAGAGCGGAGGCAAAGGGTTGGCGAAGCACATCTTCGTGACCGGTGGAGTTGCGTCGAGCTTGGGCAAGGGGCTCACGGCTTCGTCGCTCGGGCGGCTCTTGAAGAGCCGGGGCCTTCGGGTCACGCTGCAGAAGCTCGACCCCTACATCAACGTCGATCCCGGGACGATGAACCCCTTCCAGCACGGAGAGGTGTTCGTCACCGACGACGGCGGCGAGACCGACCTGGACCTCGGTCACTACGAGCGCTTCGTCGACGTGCCGCTCAATCGCAAGAGCAACGCGACCACGGGCTCGATCTACCAGGCGGTGCTGGCCAAGGAGCGTCACGGCGCGTACCTCGGTGAGACGGTGCAGGTCATCCCGCACATCACCAACGAGATCAAGGACCGCATCGTCTCCCTCGCGGCCGAAGACGTCGACGTGGTGATCACCGAGGTCGGAGGAACGGTCGGTGACATCGAGATCCTGCCGTTCCTGGAGGCGATCCGGCAGTTCCGCAAGGACGTCGGCCGGGAGAACGTCTTCTACGTGCACGTGACGCTCGTGCCGTTCATCGGCCCGTCCGGAGAGCAGAAGACCAAGCCGACCCAGCACTCGGTCACCGAGCTGCGCAGCCGGGGCATCCAGCCCGACGCGATCGTGTGCCGCTCGGACCGGCCGATCCCGACCCGGCTCAAGGAGAAGATCAGCCAGCTCTGCGACGTCCCCGAGGAGGGGATCGTCTCCGCGGTCGACGCCGAGACGCTCTACGAGATCCCGCTCGTGCTCCACGACGAGGGCCTCGACGACTACGTGTGTCGCGTGCTGCACCTCGAAGAGCACGAACCCGACCTGACGAAGTGGAAGGCGCTCGTCGACCGGGTGCGCAGCGCGGACTTCGACGTGCGCATCGGGCTCGTGGGCAAGTACGTCAACCTTCCTGATGCGTACCTCTCGGTCGCCGAGGCGCTCCGGCACGGCGGCTATGCCTGCGGCGCGCGCGTGCAGATCGACTGGATCGCGTCGGATGACACCGAAGGCCTCCTCGCCGAGGGTCGGTTGCGCGATCTCGACGGCATCGTGATCCCGGGTGGCTTCGGCTTCCGCGGCATCGAGGGCAAGATCGCCGCGGCAGGGTTCGCCCGGCTCCAGGACGTGCCGTTCCTCGGACTGTGTCTCGGCCTGCACTGCGCAACGATCGAGTTCGCGCGTGACGCATGTGGCCTCTCGGGTGCGAACTCCAGCGAGTTCGACCCGCACTCGCCGCACCCGGTCATCGACCTCATGGACGAGCAGCGCGAGATCGTCGACAAGGGCGGCACGATGCGGCTCGGTGCATATCCCGCCAAGCTCCTGGCGGGCTCGATCGTGCGCGAGGCGTACGGCGAAGAGGTCGTCTACGAACGCCACCGGCACCGCTACGAGGTCAACAACAGCTACCGGCGCCGGCTCGAGGAGTCGGGCCTGGTCTGCTCCGGCACCTCTCCGGACGACCGCCTGGTCGAGTTCATCGAGCTGCCCACGTCCATGCACCCGTTCTTCGTGGCGACCCAGGCGCACCCCGAGTTCAAGAGCCGTCCGGACCGACCGCACCCCCTCTTCAAGGCGTTCGTGCACGCCGCGCGTGCGCGTGCCGAGGGTCGCATGCCGCGCCTCCCGCTCGTCGCCGAGTCGGTCGACGTCGCGTGACCTGGAGTGCCTGAGTTCCGCGTCCTGAGCTCGGAGGTCGTCGCCGAAGCCGGCTTCCTCAGCATCAGCGAGCAGCGGATCAAGGCGCCCGACGCGGAGGAGTTCACCCGCGTCGTCGTGCACCACCCGGGAGCGGTGGTCGTTGTGCCCGTCGACGGCGATGACGTGCTGCTCGTGCGCCAGTACCGTGCCGCGGTCGGTGACCACCTCCTCGAGGTGCCCGCGGGCAAGCGCGACGTGGACGGTGAGCCCCCGGAGCTCACTGCTCGTCGGGAGCTCGAAGAGGAGATCGGGTACCGGCCGGGCCGGTTGGTCAAGCTCGCGGAGTTCTACAACACGCCGGGATTCTGCGACGAGTACACGCATCTCTTCCTCGCGCTCGATCTCGAGGACCTCGGCAGCAACAACGCCGTCGGTCCGGAGGAGCGGGCGATGACGATCGAGCGCGTCCCGTTGACCGGCTTCGACGACCTGATCGCGACCGGCGAGCTGCGGGATGCCAAGAGCATCATCGGTTGGCTCCTGGCCCGCCGGTTCATCGATGCCGGATCGTGACGAGCTCGCTCGCCTGCTCGACGAGCACGACAGCTGGCTCGCGGTCGAACGTGGCCTCGCCGCGAACTCGCTCTCCGCGTACCGGCGTGACCTCCGGCGCTATGCCGCATACCTGCGTGATCACGGCCTGACCGACGCCTCGCGGGTCGACGAGTCGACGGTCTCCGCGTACGTCGACCACCTGAAGCGCGCGCGAGACGACGACGGGCGGGCGCGGTACGCACCGTCGTCGATCGCCCGGGCACTGGTCGCGGTGCGGTCGTTCCACCGCTTCTGCCTCGAAGAGGGATTCGTCGACGTGGACCCCAGCGAGGAGGTCGGGGCTCCTCGGGTTCCCCAGGGGATACCCAAGGCGCTGACCGAGGCCGAGGTCGAGGCGTTGCTCGGTGCGGTGGTGGGTGACGAACCGCGCGCATTGCGCGATCGGGCGATCCTCGAGACGCTCTACGCCACCGGGGTCCGGATCAGCGAGCTGGTCGGTCTCGACCGCCGCGACCTCGACTTCGACGCGGCACTGGTGCGCGTGCTGGGCAAGGGCGACAAGGAGCGGGTGGTGCCGATCGGTCGTTCGGCCCGGGGGGCGCTGGAGGACTACCTCGCTCGGGGCCGGCCGCAGCTCGAGCGGCCGGTCACCCGGTCGCGCGTCCCGGGCGACCCGGTGCTGCTCAATGCACGGGGTGGCCGGCTCACCCGGCAGGGGTGCTGGAAGATCGTCACCACGGCCGGCGACCGGGTCGGGCTCAGCGGGAGGCTGTCGCCCCACGTGCTGCGCCACTCGTGCGCCACGCACATGATCGACCATGGCGCCGACATTCGGGTCGTCCAGGAGCTGCTCGGCCACGCGAGCCTCTCGACCACGCAGGTGTACACGAAAGTCTCGCCGGAACGGCTCCGTGCGGTCTACGAGCTGGCCCACCCCCGGGCCAGGATCGGGGCGTCCCGGCGGTAGGCTCGGGCCATGGCGGAGAGCAGCACAGCGACGCGACGCGCCCAGCTGACCGCGGAGCACGAGCACCTGATGGCGCAGCTCAGCCACATCGGCCGCGCTCCGCGCGACGTCGTCTCGGGCAGCCCGGC